>NZ_JBHSRW010000029.1:0-19143 GCF_042659205.1 Leucobacter soli | reverse complement strand
GCGCGAGGCCGCGGCGGTGTGGCGTCTCGTCGCGGAGCGCGGCGGCGTGAGCCGGCGCGACGGCCTCTGGGCGCACCCCGATCTGCTGCCGACTGCGGAGGAACTGGATCATCCCGCCCGCCTGCTCGAGCGTCTGGGACTCAGCGGGACCGAGCCCCGAGGGGCCGAACCCGACGAGTTCGACCGTGAGCTGGCACGCCTGCTCAGCGGAGAGCTGCCGCCGGCCGGGGAAGGCGAAGGTTCTCGCGGTGCGGAGCCCGGCGAAAACGGATCAGACGACGGCGCGCCCGGTGCACCGGGAGACGGGCCGGCTCCGGTCTGATCCGTATCCGGCCGGGCATACCCATCGAGCCCGGTGGGCGAGGGCCGACCATCGGTGCACGCGGACTCGGAGAGGCGCTGACCCGGAAAGGCGCCGACTCGGCGTTCACAACCCGGGCGCACTGGGCGATTTCCGCGCATTCGCGCTCGGACCTGTGCATAGACGCGGTCCGCGAGGATCTCGGGTACAGGCTTGAGACATGCCTCCCACCATCACCCGCATCGATCCCGATCTCCCGCTGTGCTGGGAGGACGAGCGCACGCTGAGACTCGGCTTCGAGCGCGCAGAAGTACGGATCGACCGGCCCTCCGCGACGGTGCAGCGACTCCTCGGTGCACTGCAGACCGGGATCCGCAGCGATCGACTCGAAGAGACCCTGTGCCGTCTCGGCGCGACCCCGATGGATTGGCTCGACCTCGTCGGTCGGCTCGAAACCGCGCTGCGGCATCTGCCCGTCGGAGGGCCGAGGGCGCTGAGCACCTCACCGCCCGCACGTCTCGACGTTCTCACAACCGGACCGCAGCACCTCGCGACGCACTTCCGCGAGGCCTGCGTCCGTGCCGGCTTCGGCTCGGCCCACGACTCGAATCCGAGCGCGACCCTCGACCCGGCTCCCGGATCGCTTGCGCCGACGTACCAGCGGTTCCGGCGACCCGGTCTCGTCATCGCGATCGAGCGCTATCTCGCCCCGTCCTTCGGGACCGATCCGCCACCGCCGAAGGGTCCGCCCCGACTCCTGGTCCGCTTCACCGACCGCAGCATCCTGGTCGGCCCGCTCATCTCCGATCCCGCCGATCCGTGCGCCGCATGCATACAGCTCGGGGACACCGATGCCGACCCGGCGCTACCCGTTCTCGCGGCGCAGCTGCTCGGCGAGATACCGGCGAGCGAGACCACGGCCTGCGCGGAGACCGCTGCGGCGCAGGCCGTCGCCCTCGTCCGGCGGTGGCGCGCCGGCCACGAGAGCCTGGGGAGGGTGCGCTATCGCATACCCGTGCAGGACGGGCTGCCGTTGCACCGGATCGAGGCCGAACCCGTAGAACCGCACCGCGAGTGCGGATGCGCGCTCGAACGGACCGGCTCGTCCAACCCGGCGATCACAGCCTCCACTCCGATCGACGCGATTCGCCCTGTTCACCCGGCGCACGAAGCGGCTCCGGCGGTCACCGCGCGAACGATAACCCGGCTTCCGCTATGAATCGCGAGGGCGCACGTCGCGAGCGGGCTCCACCGGCACTGCCGGAGATGCGGAGCCGATCCCGCGCCCGGGTCATGGCCACGTACGCGAGACGCCGTTCTTCGTCGATCGCCGTCTCCGTATCGGCGTAGACGATGGGCAGCACGCCTTCACTCATCCCGATCAGGTGGACCAGGGACCATTCGAGCCCTTTCGCGGCGTGCACAGCGCTGAGCGCGACTGCGTCGAGCGTCGGTTCGTGGTGCGCCCGGGACCGCGCGAGCAGCTCCTCGCTGAACTCCTGCACGCCGGTGCCCGGCGGCTGCTCGTCGACGAGGGCGAGGATGGCGTTCAGCGCCTGCCACTTCTCCCGCGCGGCGGCTCCCTCCGGCGGGGCGGTCTGCCAGCCGCAGGCGCGAAGCACATCGCTCACGATCTGGAAGAGCGGACGTTCGTCGGCCACCTTCGCCTGCCCGCGCATCACCATGACGGCCTGACGCACTTCGGCCCGATCGAAGAACCGCTGCGCACCGTGCACACGGACGTCGACCCCTGCCCGCTCCAGGGCAGCCTCGATGGCCGCCGACTGCGCGTTCGTGCGGTACAGGACCGCGATCTCGCTGGCCGGTGTACCCGCCGCGACCGCACCGCGGATCGAGGCCGCGACCGCCTCGGCCTCGTCCTGCTCGCTCGCGAACCATTCGCAGGCCGGCGGCGCGTCTCCCGGCCCCGTTGCGCCGTCTACCGTCGTGCTGCGCGCTGCACTGTCCGGCGAGCTGCCCACTGTACGGTTCGCCGCCGCGCTGATCGCCTCTCCGCGTACGGCCTGGAGCACGAGCGCGCCGGGACGGCCTCGCATGAGCCGGTTCGCCACGCGCACGATCGGCTCGGTCGACCGATAGTTCCGTTCGAGTCGGAACTCTCGCGCGTTCGGGTGCTCTCGCCCGAAACGCAGCAGGTACGAGCTGCTCGCACCGGTGAAACTGTAGATCGTCTGGCTCGCGTCGCCGACGACGCAGACGTCGTCGCGGTCGCCGAGCCAGACCCGCAGCAGCGCGTGCTGCAGCGGATTGACGTCCTGATACTCGTCGACCGTGAAGAAGCGATACCGTTCGCGCACCTGCATGACGGCGCGCGGTTCGGACTCCAGCAGACCGGTCGCGAGGATCAGTACGTCCTCGAAATCGATCTGTCGGCGCTCGTCGAGGATACGGCCGTAAGCCTCATGCAAGTCCAGCAGATGCTCGACGGTGACGCCGTCCGGCGGTGTGCGCGCTGCGGCCTCGGCGTCCTCCGACCGGAGGAGCGCGGCATAGCCCTCGAGGCTGAGCATCGAGACCTTGCGCCACTCAATCTCGGCGGCGACGTCGCGCAGCGTGTCGACCGGAAGCGACAGGCGCAGGGATTCCGCTGCCTGGGAGAGCACGGTGACCTTGCCGCCACTGAGGATCTGCGGCGCGGAGCCGCCGACGAACTGCGGCCAGAAGTGGCCGAGCTGCGCGAGGGCAGCACTGTGGAAGGTGTGCGCCGCCACGCCTTCCGCACCGAGCGCGCGCAGCCTCGCCTGCAGCTCGCCGGCCGCCTTTCGCGTGAACGTCACCGTGAGCACTCGATCCGGCGCGTACACTCCCGAGCGCACGCCGTGCGCGATCCGATGGGTGATCGTCCGGGTCTTCCCGGTGCCGGCGCCGGCAAGCACGGAGACCGGGCCGCGCAGGCACTCCGCGATCTGCCGCTGTTCCGGGTCGAGTCCCCCGAGCAGATCCTCAGTCATCCCTGGCCCGCTCCGCTGCGCCCGGGGCCGCGGCCTGCCCCGTGTCCAGGGTCCCCGCGGCTTCACCGGAAGCGTCGTCCTCCGCTACCCAGCGGTCGATGAGCCAGCGGGCGATAGAGACCGGCGCCGGGAGGCGGATACCGGGAGGCGGATCGCGCAACTCGTCACGGGTGAACCAGCGCAGCTCGGAGAGCTCGGTCGTGTCGGGGACCAGCTTCTCTGGATCGACTCCCTCCGCGAGCCGGGCGCTGAAACCCAGCATGAAGGATCGCGGGAACGGCCACGGCTGCGACGCGATGTACCGAGCAGCTTCGACGCGCAGTCCGGATTCTTCGAAGATCTCTCGCGCGACGGCTTCTTCGGCAGACTCCCCCGCGTCGATGAACCCGGCGAGCAGCGAGAAGCGCCCGGACTCCCAGAGCGCATTCGAGCCGAGCAGGAGCCGTTCTTCGTGCTCCACGCGCACGATGACCACCGGATCCATCCGGGGGAAGTGCTCGCCGCCGTGCGGGTCGGTGCGAGACCACCCGCCGCTCGTCGGACTGGTGGGGGCGCCGTCGCGCGCCGAGAATCCGGCCGTGCCGTGCCAGGCGAGGATCGCGCACGCCGCCGCCACCAGTTCCGCCTCGAGCGGCTCGAGCAGTCCGCCGAACTCCAGCGGCGGCCTCCAGCCCCCCGGGGGTTCCGGCAACCGGTCTCGACCGGGGGCCTCGGCGTTCTCCGTCGCTTCAGACCCGTCGTCTCCGTCTGCAGCGTCTCCGTCTGCAGCGCCTCCGTTTGCCGCGTCACTCTCGATGGCGATCGCGAACACGGGCGCGCCCGCAGCGCGCCCCAGATACACATGCTCCGTGCCGCGCGCCCCGAAGACCGGGACGAGGTCGAGTCGGGCTTCGCGATCACTCCATGCGCGCAGCGGCATGCGGCCGTCGCGTACCCGCAGCAGGCGTGCCGCGGGATCGGACCACGCCGCATCGAGCGCCGAGGGGCTCAAACGGGTGGGGCCGTCGCGATCCAGGTAGCCGCCGGTCATCGGCGGGTGGATCGAGCGTCCCATCCGTTTCCTCCTCGCCGCGCGAATCCCGTACCGTGCCGGATCCCGTGCGCGTGGCGCTCGCTCTCGCGGGGCACCGCTGCTTACGCTGTCAGTATGTCCAGCACTCCTCTCACTCTAGCCGCGCTCGCAACCTCGGCTGTGCCGGGTCTGCAGGTGGTGGGCGCTCGCGAACACACCCTCGACGGTGAGGGGGCGTTCAGCTCGGCCGTGCTCCTGACGGAGGATGCCGAGCTCATCGTCCGTGTGCCGCGCATCTCGTCGGCGGAGGTCCGGCAGTCGGCTGAGATGCTCGGGCAGGCCGCGCTCGCCGATGGTGCGCGCAGCGCGCTGCCCTTCCAAGCGCCCGAGACGCTCGGGATCACGCGCGCCGGTGAGACGCGCGCCGTCGTATCGACGTTTCTCCCCGGGGGACGCATCGTCGCAGCGGATCTCGCGAGCGACGCCCTCCTGCTGCAACCGATCGCCGAGACGCTGGCGGCGATCCACCGGCTGCCGCTCTCGCTCGTGAAGTCGGCGGGGCTGCCGGTGCGCGAGACGGAGGACGTGCGCCAGGCCGCGGCCCGCCTCGTCGAGCGCGCAGCGGCAACCCGGCTGCTGCCGGGCACCGTGCACGGCCGATGGCTCGACGCGCTCGCTTCGCACCGGTTGTGGGATTTCGCCCCGAACGTGGTGCACGGTTCCCTCGACGCGGACCACCTGCTGGTCGCGGATGAGCAGGTGGTCGGGGTGCTCGGCTGGGATGAGCTCTCGGTCGGAGACCCGGCGGTGGATCTCGCCTGGCTGCTCGAGGCGGGCCCCGAAGTCCTCGACAGCGTCCTCGCCCGCTACATGCAGCAGCGCGGTACCGGAGGCGGGGCCGAGCTCCGCGCGCGCGCGCAGTTCCATCACGAGCTCGGTGTCGCGAGGTGGCTGTTGCACGGGGTCGAGACGCACGACGATGCGGTCGTGGAGGACGCGATCGCGATGCTGGATCGCCTCGTCGACCGATTGACCGGGATGAGCGATCCCGCCCCGTCCCGCACGATCGCCTCGGCGGACGAGGTGGAGCGGCTGCTCGACGATATGCCGGATCCGCCGGAGGATCTCCGTTCCGAGACCGCGGAGCACGAGTCCCTCGACGAGGATCGGATGTTCTCGAGCGACGGCGACTTCGCCGACGAAGAGCCCCAGGATCGGGCGCCTGCTGGCGAGGAGGGACTGCCTGGCGTCGGAGACTCCGGCGGTTCGGGCATCGATCCGGATGACGGCGCGGCCGTGGACCTGCCTGCCGGATCTCCGAGCGACGGGGATGAGGATGGGCTGGAGTCCACGCAGCCGCTCGACGCACTGGAACTCCTCGAAGCCATCGGCCTCGGCGACGAGAGCGACGCGGACCCCCGCGATGCGCCGGCGCGCCAGGGCGAGGAGAACGGCCACGGGAGCGGCAGCGCCAGCGGCAGCTAGGCCGGCAGCGTCCCCGCGGCTTCGAGCCAGAGGCGTTCGAGCTCCTCCAGGCTGCGGCTTCCCTCTCCGCGCAGTTCCACGGCTTCGGACACGTAGAACAGGGACACGTCGATGCGTTCCGGATCGATGTCGGCCCAGCGCGCGTAGGCGTGCCGGTAGAGATCGAGCTGCAGGAAGCGCGAGGCGCGTTCCGCGTCGTTCGCGGGCGGACGACCGGATTTCCAGTCGACGATCTCGTAGCGGGCATCACTGCCGTCCCCGCTGCGGTAGACGGCGTCGAGCTTGCACACGAGTCGGCGGCCGGCGAACGGGAGGGTCACTTCGAGTTCCACTGCGATCGGGCGCCGGTCGGCCCACCGCGAGCGTTCGAAGGACTCGATGAGCGGTTCGAGTTCGCGCTCGAGCTCGAATTCCGCCCGGCCCGGATCCCATTCCTCGGGGTCGAAGCCGAAGAGCGGGAGCGCTGTCCCGGTGGCGGTCGTCGCCCGCCGCTCGACCCATTCGTGGAAGCGGTTCCCGATACGGGTGCGGCGGTAGGGGCGCTGCGGGACCGGTCGCAGTCGCCTCCGTTCCGCCTCCTCCGGGTCTTCCACGAACTCGTGGAAGGCGGAGGCGGTGATGCGTTCGGGCAGGCTCGCTTCCACGCGTCCGCCGTGTTGCGCCGCATCGCGTTCGGCAATCAGCAGGCGCACGGTCTCGTCGATTCCTCTACCTGACGCGTCCTCGTAGTCGATCTCGGCACGGAGGGCATCCGCGGCCCGCAATACGGCACCGGCCCGGGAGCCGAGCGGGTCGAGCGGCCATCGCAGGGTGAACTCGGTGGCCTCGCTCGGGTCCTCTTCGTGCACGCTCCGGACCGGGAGTCCAGTGAGGATGCCGTGCTCCTGCAGTTCGAGGAGATATGGCGAAGGGGCGCGTGCCGCACGCTGCCCGCCCCAGAACGAGCCGCTCAGCAGCAATCGGCCGGCTGAGCGGGTGACCGCCACGTAGGCGAGGCGGCGTTCTTCTTCCGCGTTGCGTGCTTTGAGTTCCGCAGTGTAGTCGTTGAGCCGGTCTTTGAGTTCCTGCTGGGTCGTCGCGATCCGCCAGTTCAGCTCCGGTCGGGCGGCGGCGTCGCCGCGCAGCTCGTCGGGCAGTTGCCCCTTGCGCAGCCATCCGACGCCGTCCCGCGGACTGGAGGGGAACTCGCTCTCGACGAGCCGGGGGACGGCGACGAGATCCCATTCCAGCCCTTTGGCCCCGTGCGCGGTGATGAGGTGCACGGTGCCGGGTGCGGGGGCGGCGACATGTTCGGCGGCTTCGTCCGCTTCGACGGCCCGCTCGATCCATTCGAGGAGCGAGGGCAGCGTGCTCCGGCTATCGATGGCGAGGAAGTTCTCGACGATGTCGGTGAAGGCATCGAGGTTCGCGAGTGCGGCCGCTCCCCCGTCGTGCTCGCGCGTCTCGTTCGCTTCGAGCTCGATATCGAGGCGGAGCGCGCGCACCACTGCACCGATGAGTTCGACGATGTCGCCTCCGACTCCTTGCCGGAGCGAGGCGAGGAGGTCGCCGGCCTCGCGCAGGCGGTTCCGGCCGCAGTCGCTGATTCCGGCGAGTGCGGGATGGTGAGGGTCCGAGATCGCAGCTATCTGGTCGAGCGCGTCGATGAGGGTGAACCGCCGGTCGGGATCCGGCAGCACCCGATCCGCCTCCGCGTCCTCGTCGCTGAGCCGCCGCTGGGACACGTCGCGCTGCGCGAACCAGCGGGCGGTGTCGCGCAGGCCTGCGATGTCGGCGACGCCGATGCGGAAGCGGGGCCCCGCGAGCAGGCGGATGAGGTCGCCGCCGGCGTCCGCGTACCAGAGGCAGCGCAACGCGCTCACGGCATCGGTGACTTCCGGTGTGCTGAGGAGCCCGCCGAAGCCGACGATACGGTTCGGTACTCCGGCGTCGGTGAGCGCTGCAGCGAACGCGCCCATGTGGCGCCGCTTCCGGAAGATCACTGCCGCGCTCGGCAGCTCGCCGTGCTCGGACACGTGCGCGGCGCGGGCCTGCACCATCCAGGCGGCGAGTTGCTGGCGCTCCTCGTGAATCGTCTCCGGGTAGAGCCATTCGACCGTGCCGGTACTCGCTCCCGGTCTCGGTGCGAGCCGCGGTACGTCTATCGGCGAGTCTGCGACGTGCGGCGCGGAGATCGCATTCGCCGAGCCGAGGACGGCGACCGGATTCCGCCAGCTCGTGGACAGGCTCAGGGTGGCCCCACCGGGCGCCGCGGCATCGCGGGTTCGGCCGGGACTCCGGAAATCTCGGTGGAACGATGCCAACCCGTCCGCGGAGGCGCCGCGCCAGCCGTAGATGGACTGGTGCGGGTCCCCGACCGCCATCACGGACGACCCGGCGAAGATCATCGAGAGCAGCCGGGTCTGACCGACCGAGGTGTCCTGCGTTTCGTCGAGCAGCACGACCGGGTGGCGACGGCGCAGAGTATCGATCGCGTCGGGTGAGCGTTCGAGCGCTCGCGTGGCGAGCGCCAGCTGGTCGGAGAACTCGATGAGGCCACGCCGCCGTTTCTCGGCCGCGAACTCGCGTGCGAGCCGGGTGAGAAGCGGCGTCTCGGAGACATTCGCGACGGCGTCGCGGACTGCCGCGTAGTTCTTGCCGCCGGGGCCCCCGATGGGGTCTTTGTCGTTGTAGGGAAGGTCGAGTACGCGCCCGAACTCCGCGACGACCTGCTCGACTCGTTCGAATGAGGTGAGGTGGTCGGCGACGGCATGGTCGATCGCGATCAGGTGCTTGACGAGCTGGGGGGTGCGGAGCCCGCTCGCCACCAGGTCGCCGTCCTCGCTCGTGAGGACGACTTCTCGGGCTATGCGCCAGGCCGTGGCTTCGTCGATCACCGCAGCACCCGGTGCGATACCCGCGGCGACTCCGAACTCCTGCAGCACCCCGGCGGCGAAGGAGTTGTAGGTGCTGACCTCTGGCAGGTCCAGCCCGTCGGCGAGGGCCGCACCGAGGTCGCTCGCTCGTGCGGATTCGGCCGCATCGAGCGTGCCGAGCTCCGCGGCTTCTGCGAGCCGGGCACCGAACCGCTCGAGCCGGCCGGCGATGCGCTCGCGCAATTCTCCCGCAGCTTTCCGCGTGAAGGTGAGGCCGAGCACCTGTTCGGGGGCGACGAGGCCGTTCGCGACGAGCCAGACGACGCGGTTCGCCATCGTCTCGGTCTTTCCGCTGCCGGCGCCCGCGACGACGAGGGCACTGCCGCCGAGCGGGTGCTCGATCACCGCGCGCTGCTCATCGGTCGGGAGGATGGGCGTCGCCGAGGGCCCCGCGAGGAGCTCGGCGACCCGGATGGCCGGGAATACGACGTTCATGCGTGGCTCACCGCCTCGATGATGTGGAGGCGGCATTCTCCGGGGCTGAAGGAGTCGCTGCAGTGGTGCTCGACCCGCGCGGTGAACGACTCTGCGGCCATGACGCGGGCGATCTCGGCGACCCGCTGCACCAGCGCGTTCCGCGCCTCCTCGCTCAGCGGCGCCTGCGCGCGTTCCACGAAGCCTCGGCCCTTCGTCGCCTTCGGATGCACGAAGAGCAGGCGAGCTCCGCCGTTCGAGACACCGTCGGGGTCTATGCCCTCCGCGGCCTCCAGCGCCTCGCTGAACGCACCCGTTTCGATGGCCAGCTGATAGGCCTGCAGCTGTGCATGCCGCTCGGTCGCGGGGCCCGACGGCGGGTTCGCGCCGGTCTTCAGGTCGAGCACCGCGAGTTCCACTCCCTCGGACCGTCGCCGCAGCTCGAGTCGGTCGACCTTGCCTCGCAGCTCCGCTTCGCCGAGGGGCACATTGAAGCCGGTCTCGCGTCCCACGAGTTCGCGGTCGGACGCCTCGAATTCGCGTAGGTAGTCCGCGAGTCCTGCCGCCATCTCGGCGGCGGTCCCGAGGGCGCGCTCGGCGTCCCAGTCCGCGTCGAACGGCAGCTTGCGCCACTCTCGCAGGATGCCGGCGAGCAGTTGCTCCGGATCGTCGCTCTGCGCGGTCTCGAAGGCATGGTGCACCAGCGTGCCGAGGTTCATCTCGACGGTACCGGATCCGCCTCCGAGCGCTCCGATCACCCAGTCGAGCGGGCACGTCTCCGCGCGTTCCATCTGCGAGGGGCTGACCGGCACCCGTGACTCCGGAGCTCCGAGGTCGTGGAGGGGCGCGTCGGTGCTGGGTGCCGACACGCCGTACCATTCGTCCGGGTGGGCGCCCGGTGCCCCGCTGCGGGCGAGCTCGACGAGCGAGCCGAGGGCGTCCCCGTCCTCGGGATCCGCTACCAGTCGCCGCCGCATCGCGGCGGTCGCCCCGCGCAACGTGAGTCGGGAGCTCGGCATCCCCTCCTGGAGATGCGCGCTGCCGAAGCCGAAGAACGGGCTCGGGTGATGATCCTCGTCGCTGATCGCGACCACCAGCAGTTCGTCGCAAGCGCGCGAGCAGGCCTGCGCGTAGAGCCGGAGTTCGTCATGGATCGTGTCCCGCCTGGAGGGGTCGTCGGCCGACCCGCCGCGCAGCCATCGTTCCAGCGCCACCGCGCCCAGCAACGATCCACGAGCACGGGTGTTCGGCCAGGCGCCGTCCTGCGCGCCGACGATGGCCACGAGGTCGAATTCGCGACCTATCGTGCCCTGCGGCGTCGTGACGGTCACCGCGTCCCGCTGCGCGCGCTGTGCGAGGGAGTCCTCCGGCACCGCGCTCTCGAGCAGTTCCTCCAGCAGTTGCTCGATCGGCTGCGAGCTGTCCTGCTCCTCATGCCGCTGGAGCGCGAAGAAGAGCCCCATCGTCGCGTCGAGAGAGCGCTGCGCTTCGTCCGCCCGGCCTCCGCGTCCGTTCAACGCCCGCTCCTGCCATTCGTCGGCGAGTTTCGTCGTGCTCCACAGCGCCCACAGCGTCTCGCGTGCGGTGCCACCACTGCGGTGATCGTCCTCCCCCGCTGCGGCGATGCGGCCGAGTCGCCGCAGCGCGCGGCCTCCTCGGCTGTCGACCAGCGGCTCGGTGCCGGGGTGCGCGAAGGCGTCGAGCAGCACGTCATCGGTGGCGCGAGCCTCCCGGCCCGCATCGCTCGCATCGCGCCGCTCCAGAAGCATCACTGCGCCTCGCAGTCGGCGCACCGCGACCGGGTCGAGACCACCGATCGGCCCGGCGAGCAGGTCGAGGACATCGGAGGCGCTGAACGCGGCGAGTCCCAGCGCATGCTGCAGCAGACGAATCAGATTCCTGACGGCCCGATGCTCGCGCAGCACGATGCCACCGGCCGTGACGCCGGTCGGCACCTGATGCGCGGCGAGACCTCGGGCGAGGCGCGATGCCTCGGTGCGCGATCGGCAGACGACGGCCATCCGCCCCCAGCGCAGGGGCTCGCGACCATCTAGCCCCAGATGCCTGGCGCGGAGGCGGTGCGCGATGATCCCCAGCTGTTCCGACGGAGAAGCCGCAGTCGCGAACCGCACCTCGTCCCCCGTACGTTCCACCGCCGAGGCGGAGGCCTCGCGCTGTCGCGGCATCCCGGCCGAACCGAGCCGCGAGGTGAGCCCCCGGACGAAACCGCGAAGCTCCGCACCGTGGCGGTGCACGGTCTCGAGTACGACCACCTGCTCGGGCTCGCTTCGCACCCCCCGCCGACCGAGCTCGGCCGCGAAGTCCATCAGCACACGAGCACGCTCTCCTCGGAAGGTCTCGGTCGCGATGTCGGGATCGCCGAACAACCAGACACGGCTTCCTGCGGCGGCGCAGGAAGCGATCAGCGCCAGCTCCCCCTCACCGATCTCCTGCGCGTCGTCGACCAGGATCAGCCGGGGCGGAGCCACGCGCCCCGCGTTCACGCACCGGCTCGCCTCCCGGATCAGGCCGCTCGAGCTCAGCTCCGCCGGACGGTCTTCGGCGAGCCGCCGACCGGCCTCCGCCACCAGGCGCAGCGCATACTCCCATCGATCGAGCAGCCCCGAATCCGGCGCTTCGGTCACGGCCTCGCTCGCAGCGCGGTGACGCGCATCGTCGAGCCGCCGCGCGAGCGCATCCGGGTCGAGATCGAAATCGTCGAGCACCCGCCAGAATTCTCGGAGCTCCGCGCGAAACGTCGGGCTTCTGAGCACTTCGGGGACGAGCGCGCCCGTCGCCCCTTCCGACTCGATCATCCGCTCCACCGTCGCTGCGATCCCCTCGTCCTGCACCGTCCCGGTGAGCAGCCGTGGAGCCGGCTCGCCGGTGGCCGCAGCCGCCTCCGCGAGCACGGCGAAGGCCAGCGAGGCCGGCGTCCGCGCGGGAGCACCGCCGAGCGCATGCGGGATCCGTGTCTCGATCCCGGCACGGAGCGACGCCGCCGCGAGGCGATTCGGCGCCAGCGCGAGCACCTCGGATTCCGACCACCCGGGGAGTTCCAAAGCCCTCGCATACACCTCGGCGAGCAGACGTGTCTTTCCCGTGCCGGGAGCACCGAGCACGCGGGCGTGGCGAGAGGCGTCGAGGCCGAGCACGCGCTCCTGGGAGGGATCGAAACGGATCATGCTGCAAGCCTAGGATGCACCTCCGACATCGATACTGATACGCGCCTCGCACGAGCCCGACTCGGCCTCGGGCTGGTTGCCGAGCCCGGCGGTGGAGAGGTCGACGCCGCTAGGAGCGTCAAAGCCTGTTTGTCGAATGCGCACAGGTGCGGCGACGGATGTCGGAGGGCCGTGGCAGACTTGCCGCAGCATCCCCGACACGAGCGAAGGAGCCGCGATGACGCAGCCCGACGGACCGATCAGCGAGGCCGAGGCGACCCAGGCCCGGCCGAAGCGCAAGAAGCGTCGACTGCTGCGATTCCTCGGGTGGACACTGGCGACTCTCCTGGTGCTCGCCCTCGTGGCGGGCGGGTTCGGCGTGTGGACCGTCATGCGCTCCTGGCCGCAGACGAGCGGCACGCTCGACGTCGCCGGGCTGGAGCAGACGGTCACCGTGCAGCGCGACAAGAGCGGCATCCCCACGATCACGGCGACGAACACCCGCGATCTCTTCATCGCGCAGGGATTCGTCCACGCGCAGGACCGCTTCTGGGAGATGGACATGCGCCGTCACGTCACGAGCGGGCGCCTCAGCGAACTCTTCGGCGAGTCCCAGGTGGGCACGGACACGTTCCTGCGCACGCTCGGCTGGCACGACATCGCCCAGCAGGAGGTCGATGCGCTGCCGGCCGAGACGCGGGGATACTACGAGGCGTACGCCGAGGGCGTGAACGCCTACCTGGCGCAGCGCTCCGGAGCCCGACTCTCGCTCGAGTACGCCGTGCTCGGCCTGCAGAACGCCGACTACGCACCCGAGCCCTGGACGCCCGCGGACTCGGTCGCCTGGCTGAAGGCGATGGCCTGGGATCTGCGCACCAACATCGAGGAGGAGACGGAACGCGCACTGCTCGCGCAGCGCATCGGACCGGCCGAGATCGACGCGCTCTACCCCGACTACCCCTTCGACGAGCATCCGGTGATCGTCGACCGGGAGTGGGGCGATACCGATCGGGCCGAGGGCGACGTCCGTCCGCCGCTGTTCTCAGTCGCCCCCGCGGGGGCCGACGCCCAGTCACCAGACTTCACCGGCAGCACGGATTCCGAAGCGGCGACGGCGCTCGACGCACTCGCCGTCGTCGACGCGATGCTCACCGGGCAGGGCGAGGGCATCGGCTCAAACTCGTGGATCGTCTCGGGCGAGCACACCGAGACGGGACTGCCACTGCTCGCCAACGATCCGCACCTCGGGGCGGAGCTCCCCTCGGTGTGGAACCAGATGCAGCTGCGCTGCGCCGACGTGACCGAGGCGTGCCCCTTCGATGTGGCCGGCTTCAGCTTCTCCGGGCTTCCCGGCATCGTGATCGGGCACAACGACCGGGTCGCGTGGGGATTCACCAATCTGACGACCGATGTCGCCGACCTCTACATCGAGCGCGTCGACGGCGGAGACTACTGGCTCGACGGAGAGAAGCAGGCGCTCGACACCCGCACCGAGACACTGAAAGTCGCCGGCGGCGACGACGTGACGTTCGAGGTCCGCTCGACCGGGCACGGCCCGATTCTCTCCGGTCTCACCGCGGACTTCACGGCCATCGCTGAAGATCCCCGATACGCGGTCCGCCACGCCTGGGGACCCGGCGTCTCGGACCCTCAGGAGGACGCTGACGAGCTGGAGCGGGACGCCCCGAGCGGGGACTTCGCGGTCAGCCTGCGCTGGACGGCGTTGGACCCCGGAAGCACCGCGCAGGCGATCTTCGACCTGAACCTCGCGCAGAGCTTCGACGACTTCCGGGTCGCCGCCTCGAACTTCGACGTACCGGCGCAGAACCTCGTCTACGCCGATGTCGACGGCAACATCGGCTACCAGACGCCGGGGCGCCTCCCGATCCGCGGCGCGGGGAACGGCTGGCTGCCGCAGCCGGGCTGGGCGAGCGACTACGACTGGCAGGGCTTCATCCCCTTCGCCGAGCTGCCCACGAGCTACAACCCCGAGAGCGGCTACATCGTGACGGCGAACAACGCGATCGTCAGCAACGCCTACCCGTACGAGCTCAGCTGGGACTGGGACTACGGGTATCGCGCTGCACGCATCGTCGAGCTGCTGGAGCAGCGGATCGCCGCAGGACCGTTGACCGCCGACGATCTGCACGAGATCCAGCTCGATAATCAGATGCCGGCGGCGGGCTCCCTGCAGACCCTCTACGCCGACGTCGCTGCCGACGACCCGGCGGTGCAGCAGGCGCTCGACGGGCTCGCCGAGTGGGACGGCCAGAACGATGCGGACTCGTCCGAGGCCGCGTACGCGAACGTGCTCTGGCGACAGACGGCCGCTCTGTTCGCGCAGCATTTCGGCGACGATATCCCGCTCAGCGACCAGTCGCGGTTCGCCCTGCTGCTCGAACTCGCACTCGATGCGAACTCGAGCACCAATGCGGTCTGGAATGACGCGCTCCCGGACGCCGACGCGCTCGCACTCGCCGCAACCCGCGCCTACGAGGAGCTGAGCGCGACGCAGGGGACGGATCAGTCGAAGTGGAACTGGGGAAAGCTGCACGCACTCCCGCTGACCCACGGCACCTTCGGCGAGAGCGGCATCGCCCCCATCGAATGGCTGTTCAACCGTGGGCCGTACCCGACGGGAGGCGGCTCGGGCGTGGTGAACGCGACGGGTTGGACGCTCGACGGTGAGGACTATGCGACGGAGACCGTACCCTCGCTGCGCATGGTCGTGGACGTGAGCGACTGGGACGCCTCGAACTGGGTGAACCTGACCGGGCAGAGCGGCCATGCGTTCCACACGCACTACGTCGATCAGACGAAGGACTGGGCGAACGGCGTGCAGCGCCCCTGGGCGTACTCCCCCGAGGCGGTCGACGCGGCGACGGCGGACACGCTGACGCTGCAGCCGGCACCGTAGTCGGGGACGGCTGCTACACCATAACCAGGGCAGCCCTACCCGACGCCGCCGGAGACGCCTCCCGGGACGCGGCGTCGCGCGGATCCCGCGGGCAGAGCGGGCAGAGTCTGCTGCGAGCGAACGACGGCTGGTTTCGCATCGCCGGCCGCGTCGGGCACCGTAGACTCGCAACAGCAATGACCCAGCATCGCGCCCGGCGCGGTCGACCCAGGAGGCACCCGTGGAAGTTCGCATCGGCATCGTTCAGTCGCCCCGAGAGATCAGCTTCGAGACCGACGCGGCGGCTGAAGACGTGCGCGCGACCGTGGAGTCCGCGCTCGCGGAGGGCAAGCAGCCGCTCGTGACCTTCACCGACAGCAAGGGCAAGCAGTATCTCGTGCCCACTGCGGCGATCGCCTACGTCGAGCTCGGCGGCGACGCCGGTCGCAAGGTCGGCTTCATCAGCTGAGGCGGAGCCGCCTCGAACCCGTCGATCCCGGCGGCCTGACCCACCGGCGAAATCACCCGCCGACGCGCTCGAGCAGCACCGCGACCTCGAGATGCGAGGTGTGCGGGAACATGTCGAAGACCCGCGCCTCGCGCAGGGCGTACGACGGCATGGCGGCGAGATCCTTCGCCAGCGACTCGGGGTTGCAACTCGAGTAGACGACACGCGGTACGCCCGAACCTTCGAGAAACGCGGCGAGCACCTCGCCGATGCCGCGCCGCGGCGGGTTCACGATCACCAGTTCGGGCAGCTCCTCGGGCGCCGCGGCGAGCGCGAACTCCGTCGCATCCGCAGCCTCGAAGCGCGCCGGGAGCCCGGCTTCTCTAGCGGATCGTCTGGCCGAGTCGACTGCGGCGGCGCTGAGTTCGACACCCAGCACGGCTCGCCCCGGAGCCGCGACGTGCAGGGCGAAGCCGCCGACCCCGCAATAGAGGTCCCACACCGATGCCGGGCTGCAGCCGGCGACCCATGAGGCGACCTGCCCGTAGAGTTCGCGGGCGACGACGGTATTCGTCTGGAAGAAGCTCTGCGGCCTGAGGTGCAGCGCGACCGGGCCGAGGTCCATCCGGAGCGCCGATCCGTGCAGCAGCTCCTCGCGTTCGCCCTCGAGCACGGCGCGGTGCTCGGGCAGCAGGTTGACCGAGATGACGGCCGCCTGCGGCAGCAGTGCGCGCAGTTCGCCCAGACGGGCGCGGATCGTCGTGAGCCCGTGCTCGGTCCGCGTCACGAAGCGCAGCATGAGCTCGCCGCTCGGCGCGAGCGTCACATGCACGAACTTGAGTTCGCCCCGCCGGGCCGGCACGTCGTACGGCGCAAGAGCGGTGCGCTCGAGGAAGGCGGCGAGCACGGGGATTGCCGCGGCGATCTCCGGAGCCTGAATGGCGCACTCGCGCAGGTCGACGCCCTCGCCCGACGGTCCAAGGATGCCGAGCCGGATGCCGCCCGGGCGACCGCCGGTGCCACCCACGACCAGCTTGGCGCGGTTGCGGAACCCGCGATCCCCACCGCTGAAGGCGGGCAGCCACACCGCCTCAGGAGCTCCGGGGAGCAGCGCGCGGCAGCGCGCCTCCTTCGCCGCGAGCTGGGCGTCGTAGGGCGTCTCGATGAGTGCGCAGGATCGGCATTCGCCCGAAGCGAAGTAGCGGCACTGCAGCATCGGCAGGGTCGTCACGACGGCACCGCCTACGCGGTCAGACCGAGATCGTCCATCCGGCGGATGTGGTCGGCGATCAGCTCGGTGAAGACGGGCTCGACCTCGCTCTCGACGAACGCGCGGCCGTCGCTGAGCGCGAGCACGTGCCGGGACACCAGCAGCGTGTCGCCGACGAGTCGACGCCCCCAGAGCGCGAGCCGGTTCGCGAGCGAGGGATCCGCGGCGATCTCCGCCGCGAGCAGGTCCCGCAGCTCGACGCGGCCCGCCGTGTCGTTCAGGATCGCGATGGCATCGTTGCGGTACCCGTCCTTGAGCCCACCTGCGAGCGAGGCGAAGAAGCCGTCGAACAATCCTCCGACGAGGTAGATCGAGAGCACGTACTGATGCCAGTCCGGCGTGTCGATCCGCTCGATGTAGCGGTCGATCATGGGGGTGAACGGCTCCATGACGAGATGCGGTTCGTGGCCCCGGCGACGGATCTCGTCCGTGAGCCGCTGATGCTTCGTGAGGGTCGCCCCGGCGGCGCGGGCGAGCACATCCTTCGATTGCAGTGCGGGGGCGCCGACGACGGCACGAGCAGACGCCTCGTAGAGTTCGAGCTGCAGATAGGCGGCCAGGCCGAGGAACGGCATGATCTTCGGCGCGAACTCGGCGAGCTCGACCCGCTGGGCGTCGTCGGCTGCCTGACGCGAGCCCAGCTTGCGGGCAGGCGCGGCGGACTTCTTGCCCAGCTTCTTGATCCACTCGAACACGTCGCCAGTGTACCGGCGACCGAGGGCGGCTACCGCATAGACTGGAGACCGCAGACGGCGCCGCAATCGTCGGCTGCAGTCAGATGCGGGCGCCGTGGAGCGCTCGCTCGCTACGCCTGGGGATGAGTCAGCGCGTAGCACCGCACCTCACCGACAGGACACCGCAGTGGCAACGTTCACCGAACTCGGCGTCGACCAGGACATGGTCGACGCGCTCGCAGGCCAGGGCATCGTCGATGCCTTCCCGATCCAGGAGCAGACGATCCCGCTGGCTCTCGAGGGCCAGGACATCATCGGCCAGGCCAAGACCGGCACCGGCAAGACCTTCGGCTTCGGCCTGCCGCTGCTGCAGCGCATCGGCGAGAACCCCGAGCCGGGCGTGCAGGCGCTCGTCGTCGTGCCGACCCGCGAGCTCGCGGTGCAGGTCTTCGAGGATCTCGATCTCGCGGCGAAGGGCCGCAAAGCGCAGGTCACCGCGATCTACGGCGGCAAGGCCTACGAGGGTCAGATCGAACAGCTGAAGGCGGGAGCGCAGGTCGTGGTCGGCACGCCCGGCCGCCTGCTCGACCTCGCGGGCCAGCGCCTCCTCGACCTCAAGAACGTGCGCGAGATGGTGCTCGACGAGGCCGACAAGATGCTGGATCTCGGATTCCTCGCCGATATCGAGAAGCTCTTCGCGCAGACCCCCGACACCCGCCACACGATGCTGTTCTCTGCGACCATGCCGGGCACGATCGTCGCGCTGGCGCGCCGCTTCATGCGCAATCCGATCCATATCCGTGCCACCGACCCCGACGAGGGCGCGATGCAGGCCAACATCGAGCACATCGTCTACCGGGCGCACTCGCTCGACAAGGACGAGGTGATCGGCCGCATCCTGCAGGCCGAGGGCCGCGGCAAGACCGTGATCTTCATGCGCACGAAGCGGGCCGCCGCCAAGCTGCAGGAGGAGCTGGTGGATCGCGGGTTCTCCGCGGCCAGCGTGCACGGCGATCTGAACCAGGATCAGCGCGAACGCGCAATGGCGGCGTTCAAGGCCGGCAAGAAGGACATCCTGATCGCGACCGATGTCGCCGCCCGCGGCATCGACGTCGACGATGTGACCCACGTCATCAATCACACGGTTCCCGACGACGAGAAGACCTATCTGCACCGCGTCGGTCGCACCGGTCGCGCGGGCCGCACCGGTATCGCGGTGACGTTCGTCGACTGGGACGACATGCACAAGTGGGCGCTGATCAACAACGCTCTCGACTTCGGCACGCCCGAACCGCGCGAGACCTACAGCTCTTCGCCGCACCTGTACGAGGATCTGAAGATTCCCGAGGGTACGAAGGGCCGCCTGAAGGCGACTCCGGTGAAGGATCGCGCCCCGCGCGACGGCGGCCGCGGGGCGGGCGGGCGCAGCGAGCGCGGCGAAGGATCGCGAGAAGGATCCGGCCGCAGCCGCGAGCGTCGCCGTACGCGCAGCGACAACCCGCAGGGCAGAGGCCGTCACGAGGCGCACGGCCACGAGGGCCAAGATGCTCGACGGCAGCCCGGCCCCGACCGCGGATGAATTGTGATGGGCG
>NZ_JBHSRW010000028.1:0-19640 GCF_042659205.1 Leucobacter soli | reverse complement strand
GCGGCTGCTCGGCCGCAGCCAGACGATGCCGTTGCGCGAGGTCGTCGAGCTCGGCCCAGACATCGAGCGTGCGCTCGAACGCCGGACGGAAGGCGCCGCCGGGCCACCGGCCCTCGGGCTCGTCGTCTCGGCGCGGTTCGTAGCTCAGGGCGCAGCAGAGGGCGGCGAGACCCGCCGCGTCGATCCCGCGCCAGGCATCGCGACGCAGGCATTCGGCCACCAGCAGATCGCGCTCGCCGTAGATCCGGCACAGGAGACGCCCGTAGGCCGCGACGTCGAAGCTCCCCCGCTCGCCCGCCTCCACGTACCCGAGGTCCTCGAGCAGTTCGACCACCCGCTCGAAGGTGCGGGCGATCGTGCCGGTTCGGGCCTCCACCCGTCGCCGCCCGCGCTCGATCCGCCGCCGCAGCTTGCGCGCCCGGTCCTCCCAGCGCTTCCGATCCGAACCCGTGGCCTTCCTGGCGGCGGCCTCGTAGCCGGCGAGCGAATCCTGCTCGGCTCGGATCTCCCGCGCCTGCTCCACGACCGCTCGATCCGCCTGGAACTGGGCGAACGAGAGCTCGAGCGTGTCGCGCGCCCGCGAGAACGACATCCGCTGCAGCAGATTCACCGCCATGTTCGGGGTCGGCCGGAAGCTCGATCGCACCGGGAACGAACGGGCGGACGACAGGTGCGCGAGCGCTTCGAGGTCGAGGCCGTCGCTCCCGACCACGATCGCGTGCCCTTCGTGATCGATGCCACGACGACCGGCGCGTCCGGTCAGCTGCGTGTACTCGCCGGAGGTCAGCGGAACGCGCTGCTCGCCGTTGAACTTGTCGAGCCGCTCGATCGTCACGGAACGAGCGGGCATGTTGATGCCGAGCGCAAGGGTCTCGGTCGCGAACACCAGTTTCACGAGGCGCCGCTGGAACAGCTGCTCGACGATCGACTTGAACTGCGGCAGCAGGCCGGCGTGATGCGCGGCGATGCCCCGCTCCAGCCCGGCTATCCACTCGCTCGCCCCGAGTGCCCGCAGATCCTCGTCGTCGATGCGATCGAGCGCGTCGTGCACCCGCCGTCGGATCTCGTCGCGCTCCTCGCGCGTGGTCAGGCGGATGCCGTCGTGCAGGCACTGGCGGACGGCCTGGTCGCAGCCGTTCCGGCTGAAGATGAAGACGATGCCCGGCAGCAGTTCCGTCTCGTCGAGCGCCCGCGCGATGTCGCTGCGCGAGATGCGCCTCGTGCGCCGCACGGGTGCACCTCCGCGCGCCCGATCCCGCGTGCTCCGGTAGCGTTCGTACCCGCGCCCGTTCGAGGGGCGGTGCCGATCCCGCGCGTGGCGATCTTCGCCGCGACCCTCGTGCCGGCCGCCGTGCCGCCCGTCGTCGCGACGGGCGCGGAGATCGCGCAGCTCCGGGTTCAGCCGGCCGCCCTCGGCGAGTCCGCCCTCGCCCTCGACGTAGAGCGGCAGCAGCGCCTTCGCCGTCAGCACGTGCTGGTAGAGCGGCACCGGCCGGTGCTCGCTGAGGATCACGTCGGTATCGCCGCGCACCGCGTGCATCCAGTCGCCGAACTCCTCGGCGTTCGAGACCGTCGCGGACAGGGAGACGAGGCGCACCTCGGCCGGCAGGTGCAGGATGATCTCCTCCCACACCGCGCCGCGCCAGCGATCCCCCAGGTAGTGCACCTCGTCGAGCACGACGAATGCGAGCTCGTCCAACGCCGACGATTCGGCGTAGATCATGTTGCGCAGCACCTCGGTCGTCATCACGACGATGGGAGCGTCCCCGCGCAGGTTCACGTCTCCGGTGAGGAGGCCCACCTCGCCCTCGCCGTATTCGGTGCAGAGCTCGTGGAACTTCTGGTTCGAGAGCGCCTTGATCGGCGCCGTGTAGAAGATCCGCGCGTCCCGTTCGCGACGCGCGAGGTGCACCGCGAACTCGGCCACGGTGGTCTTGCCGGAGCCCGTGGGCGCGGCGACGAGTACGCTGCGACCCTGCTCGAGCCGCTCGCAGGCCTCCCTCTGGAACGGATCGAGAGGAAAGGCGAGCCGTGCGGCGAATGCGTCGAGCGCCGGATGGGTGCTGTCGGCCGGTCCCGCGGCGTCTTCGCTCACGCCGACTCGGCGCTCGCGTTCGACTCCGAGCTCCCGTCGCCTTCCAGGTCGTACTCGGCGAGCTCCGCGGATCTGCGCTTATCGATGCGTTTGTCGTGCAGGATCGCCACTCCGGCTGCGGCGAAGTAGAGCACGACGATCGGGGCCGCCAGCAGGAACATGCTGCCGAGATCGGCCGCAGGCGTCGTGATCGCCGCGAAGAGGATGATGAGCAGGATGGCGAGGCGCCAGCTCTTGAGGATCGATTGCCCGCGAAGCACGCCGATGAAGTTCAGCAGCACGAGGAACACCGGCATCACGAACCCTATGCCGACCGCGAGCAGCAGTTTGATCGTGAAATCGAGATAGGTGCGCGCCTCGATGTTGAAGGCGTCCTCCTGCGGTTGGAAGGTCGACATGAGTCGGACGATGTTGGGCAGCACGCTCCAACCCGCGTAGATGCCGACGAGGAAGAGCGGTACCGCGGTGCCCAGGAAGCCGATCGCGTACCACTTCTCCTTGCGCTTGAGCCCGGGCACGATGAAGGCCCAGATCTGGTACAGCCAGACCGGGCTCGCGAGCAGCACGGCGATGAAGAGCGAGATCTGGATCTTGGTGTCGAAGCCGCTGCTCACGTCGGTGTACTGGATCAGCGCCCGGCGACCGTCGACCTCGAGGTCGAGGATCGGCTGCCGCAGCATGTCCCACACCCAGCTCGACAGGAACCAGCCGGCGACCAGCGCGACCGCGATCGCGATCGCCGAGATGATGAGGCGATTGCGCAACTCGATGAGGTGCGCACCGAGGCTCATCTTGCCCTCTGGGTCCCGCTCGGATGCGCCGGTCTTCTTTGCCACCCCGTCAGTCTACTCAGGCGAAGCCGTGAGATCCGCCAAGGTCACGCGTCGTATCTGGCGAGCGCCCGGTCGGCCCAGTCGCGCACCGCGCGCCTGGCCTGCTCCGGGGCTTCGACGATCGCGTCGGCGGGTGCCGTCTGCACCAGTCGGACCGCCGTCGCGGGGTGCGCGAGGAGCACTTCTGCCGGCACCCAGCCGTGCTGGGCCTCGCCCTGCACTCGGGGCGAGAAGGCCGCCGCTCGCGGAACGGCCGTTTCGCGCAGGCGGAGCACGGCGGGCAGCTCGGTTTCGCTCGGCCCCACCGTCGCCTCCGCTCCGCGCGTCGGCTCCCGATCGCTGCTCTCGGCGAGTCGGCGGAGCTCGCGCATGCTGTCGAGCAGGAAGTTCCGCTCCGCCCCGCGAGCGAGGCAGTATCCCCGCAGATACCATCCGCCCGACGCCTGCGTGAGCAGCAGCGGTTCCACGATCCGCTCCGTCTCGTTCCCGCGCAGGTCCCGGTAGAGGAACGCCACGCGCCGGCGCGACTCGATGGTCGAGGCGATCGTCGCGACGCGCTCGTCCTCGGGGTCCGCGGTCGCCGAGATCGCCTCGCCGCGTTCGCCCGCCTGGGCGCCGCCTCCAACGGCGGCGAGCTTCTCCGCCGCGCTGCGCGCATGCGCACCCTCTGCCTCGGGCAGCAGCGGGATCAGGCTGTGCAGGCCGACGATCAGCGCGGAGCGTTCGCCCGCCGAGAATCTGGGAGCGTCGTCGACCGCCACGACGCGGGTCAGCCGGACGACGTCATCCGTTTCGAGCGCTTCCCAGTCGATGTCGAAGAGATCCTCGTCCTGATAGGTGCGGGTCTCCCCCGGCACACCGGCGGTGCCGAGGAACTCGATCAGCGCGCGCAGAGCCTCGGCGTCGATGTCGAACGTCCGGGCGAGCTCGGCGAGCGGGGTGTCGCCGTGCTCCATCAGGTAGGGGATCAGCGAAAGGAGCAGCACGACGCGGTCGGGGGCGGTGAGGACATCCTGCCGTCGCACGTCCCGCGCCGCTCGCGCCTTCGGCGGACGGGGCGCAGGGGCCGCGCCCGCGGCGGGATCGATGGGGACCTGATCGTGCTGGGCCCGCACCAGCCTGAGCCGGGTGACGACGGCATCGCGCAGCTCCTGCGGCGCGATGACCGAGACCTCGTCCCCATAGCCGGCGAGCTCGGTCGCGAGCTCGTGCAGGTCGAGCGTGCGGAGCTCGAGCTCGTGCTCCCCGGCCCGGCCCGCAGCGGGATCCAGCGGCTCCTCGGCCCGAGCGGACAACCTCGCCTCCGCGATCGAGCCCGAGCCGACCCGCACGATCGCCCGTTGCGCGTCGCGGCGTTCCAGCAGCTTCCGGATGACCGGATCCACGTGCGCGAAAAACCCCTCGTCGAATGCCTCGACGCTGAGGCGCACGGCCCCGATCACGCGGGAGAGCAGGAAGACTCTCGGCTCGTCGCGGTCGAGATCGAACGCGACGAGATGCCAGCGCCCCTCGGCGCGATGCAGGCGCAGCGGGGCGACGCGACGAGCCATCGGCGTGTCGCGATCCGGGAGCTGATAGGCGAACTCGACGACGCGACGCTCATCGATCCCGCGCTGCAGCGGCGCTGCCGCCGGTTCGGAGATGCCCAGTCGCGGCGCGATGCCGAGGTGCTGCACGTCGAGCCCGGCGCCGAGGGCCTCGAGTTTCATGGCCGAACGCCGAGACTCCGCGGTGAGGCTCCCCTCGCGCCAGGCGAGTGCGGCGAGCCGGAGCAGTCCCAGCTCCTTGGCGGTGAAGCGGATGTCATCGGGGACCAGCATCAGCTGCTTCGAAATGCGGTAACGGGTCAGCTGGTTGTTCCCGGACTCCAGTGGCGAGTCGAGCGTCTCGAGAGGGATTCCCAGCGCGCGGAGCTGTTCCTTGTCCCGCTCGAACTGCCGTTCGAGCGCCTCATCGGCGCCCCGTTCGCGATACCGGTCCGCGTAGCCGTAGACCGTCGAGAGCAGCTCGTGCTTCGTCGCTCCCTGCGTGCTCGCCACGAGCGCGAGCACGAGGCTGAAGACGCGCCGCTCGCCGGGGATCCGGGACCGCTGCGATTCCACCGTGGCCATAACCCGCGAGTCGCGCCTTAGCCCACTGCGAGGATGTCCACCACGTGGACGACCGGGTCGCCGTCGTTGGGGTCGAGGATCACGACCTGCGAGCCGGCCGGGTACCCGGTCAGCTGCGCGCGGAAGGTGTAGGAGGGGTTCGCCGACTCCTCCGTGCCGAACGCCGTCATCCCGGAATCCCAGGTGTTCGCGACGACCTCGCCGTTCCAGCTCACGGTCAGCGCGTGGCCGATCACGGAGCTCTGCGCGGTCACCTTGTTGCCCGTACCGACAATGCGCGGCGCGACCTGCATCGTCGTCGGAGCGGCCTGCGGCGGCAGCACGATGCCGGGTCGGCCGGTCTCGTCGGTCGCGACGGCGGGGAACCCTCCGGGCAGCCCGCGAGTCGCGCCTTCCGCGCGGGGGCCCGCCGCGTCGAGCACATCGATCACGGCGACAGCGGCGTTCAGGCCGAGCTGCGACGCCATGCTCTGCGCGGCGGTACTCGCCACGACCAGCGTCTCCCCCGGCGTCGCGCACATCAGCGCGGTCGCGATCAGGGCATCGATGCTGACCGAGTCGCTCTGCTCGCCTTCCAGCGCGGCGGTGACGTCGCCGACCATGCTCTCGGGCAGTGCGAGATGCGGTGCGGCCGCGCGCTGGTCGAGCAGCTGCCCCGACACCGCGTCGTAGATGTCCACGTTCGCCGTGACGATGCCGCCCGGCACGATGCGGTCCGCGCCGGTGTCGGACTTCTCGAGCACCGAGCGCTGCGCGTTCAGGACCGACGTCGGCCCGGTGACCGTGATGCCGGTCGCGCCGCCCAGCTGAACGCCGTCGCTCAGAGGGCCGGGCTGCAACGGGTTCACGCACGCGGCAGCGGATCCCGCGGAGCCGGCGCAACCGGTCAATCCGGCGAGCACCAGCGTCGCAGCGGCGGCAACAGGAACAAATCGACGACGCATGGAGGCCTTTCGGAACAGTCGCTAACCCGCCCAGCCTACCTGATCCGGCGAGTCGCCATCTCGTGCGCCACGCTGCCCCGCTCCTGCCCGGAGCAGGCCCGGCTCGGACTCGGCTCGGGCACGGATCGGAGGCTGCTCAGGCCTCGTCGGCCCCGCGCTCCGCGGCGAGCCGACGCGCATCGCGCACCTTCTTGCGCAATGCCTTATCGCTCTTCGACCACTGGCCGATCGATTCCGGCGTCCACTCGCGCGAGTCCTCCGCCGCCTCTCCCGCAGGGCCGTCGAGGACGTCCGGGGTCCAAGCCGCGACGTCCTCGTCGTTGTACTCGCTCTTCGAGGCGCGGCGCTTCCGCTCGGGGAGCACGGCGCCGGGCGCGAGCCGGCGCGCCGTGATCAGGAACCCGGTGTGGGCGACCATCCGGTGGTCCGGGCGCACCGCGAGCCCCTCGACGTGCCAGCCGCGCACCATCGTCTCGTTGGCCTGCGGGTGCGTGAAGCACCCAGAGCGGCGCAGCTCCTCGGCGACGCGGGAGAGCTGCGTCACCGTCGCGACGTAGCAGAGGATCACTCCGCCCGGCTTGAGCGCGTCGGCGGCTGCCCCGACGCATTCCCAGGGAGCCAGCATGTCGAGCACGATGCGGTCGACCGTCCCCGCCTCGCACGTCGCCGGCAGCGCCTCCTGCAGGTCCCCTACCGTCACCGACCAGTTCGCCGGCGCGGCGCCGGCGAATGCCGCGACGTTCGCGCGGGCGATCTCGGCGAACTCCTCCCGCCGTTCGAACGAGCGCAACTCGCCATCGGTCCCCACCGCTCGGAGCAGGTGGAGGGAGAGCGCTCCGGATCCGACGCCGGCCTCCACCACGAGCGCACCGGGGAAGATGTCCGCCAGGGAGAGGATCTGCGCGGCATCCTTCGGGTAGACGATGGCCGCTCCGCGCGGCATCGACATCACGAAGTCGGCGAGCAGCGGCCGGAGGGCGAGGTACTCCTCGTCGTGGGTGTTGCGGACCACGGATCCGTCCGGCAGCCCGATCAGCTCTTCGTGCCGGATCATGCCGCGGTGGCTGTGGAACTCGCCGCCCGGGACCAGGGTGATCGTGTTGAGACGTCCCTTCGGTCCGGTCAGCTGCACCCGGTCGCCGTAGCCGAAGGGGCCGCTGAGCGCGGGGCGCTGCTCGTCGGAGGTCTGTGCGGTCATCTGCGCAAGTCTAGCGACCGCGAGGGTCGTGAGCGCGCGGACCGTCAGTCCGGTCGAGCGGACGCAGTCGGGCGAACTCCGCCCGGATACCGGCCGCGTCGAGTCCCACGAGCGTCGAGCGGATGTCGTGGGCGGGGGCCCCGGCGAGGTCGACAAGATTCGTCACGCCGATCGCGACCGCGCCCGAGGCTGCGGCGGATCGCAGTCCCGTCGGCGAGTCCTCGATCACGAGGCACGACTCGATCGGGACGTCCAGCGCGGCCGCGCCCCGCAGGTACGGCTCGGGGTGCGGCTTCGGCCGCGTCACCTCGTCGCCTGCGACGATCGCGGAGAAGGTACCCGCCGGCAGGATCGCCGCGGTCCGTTCGGCGAGCGAGCGCACCGACATCGTCACGAGTGCCGAGGGCACGCCTGCATCGCCGAGCGATGCGAGCAGTTCGCGCGCGCCGGGCCGCCAGGTCACCCGGCCCTCGTCCATTCCCCGGCCGACCTGCTCGACCCATTCGGCCACGATGTCGTCCGCCGGCATGCGCACCCCGAGGCCGCGGAAGAGTTCGGCGGCCTCCCAGAGGCCCGACCCGACGAGCTGTTCGCCGATGCCGGGCGTCATCTCTACTCCGTAGCGGGCCAGCATCCGATGCTCCGCCTCGAGCCAGAGCGGTTCCGAGTCGATCAGCGTACCGTCCATGTCCCAGAGGACGGCGGAGAGAACGGGTTCGGGTGCGCGTGCGGTCATCCCAGCCATGCTAGGGCGTCCCCACCGGACCCGCACGTCGCTCGCCCGGAGTCGCGGCGCGGCGAAGACGCAGGAGGCATTCACGGGCCCGGACTATCCTGGTCGTATGAGCGAAACAGATGGCACGGTGGGCGAGGCCCGCGTGCTCATCGCCGCGTTCGAGGGCTGGAGCGACGCCGGGGCGGCGACGACGACGGTGCTGCAGCACCTCGGCGGGCTGATCGAGGCCGAACCACTGCATGCGATCGGCGCCGACGGCTTCGTCGATTTCCAAGTGCACCGCCCCAAGCTGAGCTTCGATGATTCGGGCCGCCGGGTGCTCGACTGGCCGGAGACCCGTCTCTACGGCACGGTTCGACGCCCGGGGAGCCCGGTGCCCGCGCCGAACGAGACGATCCATCGCATCGATGGCAGCCCGGTCGAGGACCTCTTCCTTCTGGCCGGGGTCGAACCCGCACGGGATTGGCCCGCCTTCGCCGAGGAGGTCGTCGAGCTCGTCGCCGCGTGGGAGATCGATACCGTGATCATCGTCGGCGCCTACTTCTCCGACTCTCCGCACTCCCGCCCCATCATCACGGCACTCAGCAGCGACGACCCCGGGACCCGCGCCCGCACTGGCGCGACGCGCAGCGACTACGAGGGGCCGGTCGGCATCGGCAGCGTGCTCGAGCTCGCGCTCGGCGAGGCCGGCATCCCCGTGCTCGCGCTCTGGGCTCAGGTGCCGCACTACGTGCACAGCGCCCCCTCCCCGAAGGCGACGCTCGCGATCCTGGACAAGCTCGAGGAACTCCTCGACGTCGTGATCCCGCGGGGAGACCTGCTCGCGGAGGCCAACGAATGGGAGTCGAACATCGACCGGATCGCGGCCGCCGACGAGGACATGGCGAGCTACATCCGCACCCTCGAGGAGGCGCGCGACGCCGCCACGGCGCCCGAGACCACCGGTGAGGCGATCGCGCACGAGTTCGAGAAGTTCCTGAACATCGATCCCCGCGACTTCACCGACGAGTGATCCCCCGGGCCCGGCGACTCGGATCCTCCGTCTCAGCGCCCCTCCGTGTCAGCGACTCGGCCCCTCCGCCTCAGAGCTTCACGCCCAGCAGCGCATCGACGGCGTCGATGATCAGCGCGGGGTCGTCGACGCCCCGATCGAGCGCAGCATCGAGCGTCGCCAGCATCACCGGAGTGTCGAGGTCGTTGGCGAGCGACTGGCGCAGCTGCTGGAGCACCGCGACAGAACTGGCCGGGTC
Source organism: Leucobacter soli (assembly GCF_042659205.1). Lineage (NCBI taxonomy): Bacteria > Bacillati > Actinomycetota > Actinomycetes > Micrococcales > Microbacteriaceae > Leucobacter > Leucobacter soli. The sequence goes on along the minus strand of NZ_JBHSRW010000028.1, from coordinate 10,473 downwards.
CGCAGCGGAGCGCTGCGCGCCGGCGCGCCAGGCCTCGAGCCGGCGCGTCGCCGTCTCGAGGTCCGCGTCGAACCACTCCCACTCGGCCCGGTAGTGGTGCGCGAGCAGCGCCAGCCGGATCGCCGACGGGTCGGCGCCGCCCGCTGCGCTCCCGCCGTGGGTGCCGTCGAGCAGCTTCGACACGAGCACGAGGTTGCCGCGCGACTTCGACATCTTGTGCCCGTCGTAGGCGATCAGACCGACGTGGCAGTAAGCGTGCGCCAGCGGTGTGTCGGTGAGCGCAGTGGCGTGCGCAGCGGTGAACTCGTGGTGCGGGAACACGAGGTCGTGTCCGCCGCCCTGCACCGTGAAGGTTCGTCCGAGCTCCGCGGTCGCGATCACCGCGCATTCGATGTGCCAGCCGGGTCGACCGTCGCCCACCGGGCTCGGCCAGCTCGGCTCGCCTTCGCGGGCGGCGCGCCACAGGAGCGGATCGAGCGGATGCCGCTTGCCGAGGCGCTCGGGGTCCCCGCCGCGCTCGGCGCTGAGGATCTCCATCAGGTCGCGATCGTAGGGCGCGACGTCGCCGAGCCGCCACTGCGTCATCCGCTCCGCCTCGCGCGTGTCGAAGTAGAGGTCCGCGCCCTCGGCGTCGTCGCACGGCACCGGGTAGGCGAGGCCGCGCTCCTGCAGGCGCTGCACCGCTTCGGCGATCTCGTCGATCCGCTCGGTGACCGCGACGAAGTGCTCGGGCGGGATCATGCCCAGCCGGTGCATGTCGCTGCGGAACAGGCCGATCTGCTCCTCGGCCAGGGCGCGCCACTCGACCCCGGTCGCGTTCGCCCGCTCCAGGAGCGGGTCGTCGATGTCCGTGATGTTCTGGGCGTACACCGTGTCGATTCCGGCGTCCCTCCAGGCGCGCAGGAGGATGTCGAACGCCAGGTACGTCGCCGCGTGACCGAGGTGGGTGGCGTCGTACGGCGTGATGCCGCAGACGTACAGCGTGGCCCGTTCGTCCGCGATCGCCGGATGCTCGATGCGGTCCGTTGCGGTGTTGAAGAGCCGCGGAGCGGTCCCCTGACCGGGCAGCGCGGGCAGTTCGGGCGTCGTCCAGGTCCTCATGACTCTAGCGGTCCTCCTCCGGTGGTGATGAGCTGATTCGCTGCCGACGCCGTCCCGGTTCCCGGGTCGAGCACGCCCGTGGCGAGCAGCACGATGATGACGACTCCGAGCAGCACCCGGTAGACGACGAAGGGCAGGAAGCTGTGGTTCGAGATGTAGCGCATGAAGACGCCGATCACGACGAGCGCCACGACGAACGCGATCCCGGTGGCGACCATGGTCTGCGCCATCGGGGTGATCGCCGGCTCGCGCAGCGCCTTCGCGAGCTGGTAGAGGCCGGAGCCGAGCACCGCGGGGATCGCGAGCAGGAACGAGTAGCGGGCAGCGGCCTCGCGACGGTAGCCCATGAGCAGGCCGGCGGTGATCGTGCCGCCCGAACGCGAGACGCCGGGGATCAGCGCGAGCGCCTGGGCGAAGCCGTAGATGAGGCCGTGCCGCCAGTCGAGGCGGTCGAGCGTGTGCACGTGGCGGCCCAGGCGATCGGCCAGGCCGAGCAGCAGGCCGAAGCCGATCAGCGTCGCGGCGACGATCCAGAGCGAGCGGAACGCGCCCTCGATCTGGTCCTGGAAGAGCAGGCCCAGGAGCACGATCGGGATGCTGCCGAGGATGATCCACCAGCCCATCAGCGCGTCGGGGTCCCGGCGCGGCACGCCGCCGGTGAGCGAGCGGCACCAGCGGCCGATGATCCGGACGATGTCGCGCCAGAAGAAGACGATCACCGCCAGCTCTGTGCCGATCTGCGTGATCGCGGTGAATGCGGCGCCCGTGTCCCCGAGCCCCATCAGCTCCCCGGCGATGCGCAGATGCGCGCTCGACGAGATCGGCAGGAACTCGGTGAGTCCCTGGATCAGGCCGAGCAGAATCGCCTGAATGAAGTCCATTTTCGCCTTCCGTGGGAGCGCCCGGTCGCCGGGCCAGCGTCCACCCTAGTACGTCGGCGGCTCAGTAGCTGCGCAGCAGGTCCACGAGCACCCGGTGGCCGAAATCGAGTGCATCGAGCGGGACGCGCTCGTCGACCCCGTGGAACATGCCCGGGAAATCGAGGTCGGCGGGCAGCCTGAGCGGGGCGAAGCCGTAGCCGACGATGCCGAGACGAGCGAGCGCCTTGTTGTCGGTGCCCCCCGAGAGCAGGTACGGGAGGACGCGCGCCTCAGGATCCTGCCGCCGCAGAGACGCGGTCATGGCCTCGACCGCTTCGCCCGAGAACGGGACCTCGAGTCCGATGTCGCTGTGCACGACCTCGATCTCGATGTCGGGTCCGACGATCCGCTGCACCTCGTCGAGCATGCCGGGCTGGTCAGCGGGCAGCGAGCGGACATCGATCAGCGCCTCGGCCGCGTCCGGGATCACGTTGTGCTTGTATCCCGCCCGCAGCACGGTCGGGTTGGTCGTGTTCCTCAGGCTCGCGAGGATGAAGCCAGCGCCCTTGCCCGCTTTCAGCAGCAGTTGCTCAGGGTCGACCTGCTCGGGGTCCTCTCCGACGATGGCGGCGATCGCATCGATCATCTCTCGCGTGGTGTCGCAGAGGACGACCGGCCACTCGTGCCGTCCGAGCGCCGCGACGGCCTCGGCGAGTCGGGTGACGGCGTTGTCGTGCCAGACGCGGGAGCCGTGGGCGGCGGTGCCGCGGGCGCGCAAGCGGATCCAGTCGAGCGCCTTCTCCCCGGTCTGCACGAGGTAGGCGCGCGTGCCGTCGAGATCGATCGAGTAGCCTCCGACCTCGCTGATCGCCGTGCCAGCGCCCGCGAAGAGCTCCGCATGATGCTCGACGAGGTGGTGGGCGCCGTAGACGCCACCGTTCTCCTCGTCGGCGAAGAAGGCGAGGATCACCGTGCGCCTGGGGCGCTCCCCGGCCCGCAGAAGCTCGGCGATCGCGGTCAGGATCATGGCATCCATGTCCTTCATATCGACCGCCCCCCGCCCCCAGAGCATCCCGTCCTGCACCACACCGGCGAACGGGTCGACGGACCAGTTCGCCGGATCCGCGGGGACGACGTCCAGGTGCCCGTGCAGCACCAGCGCGGGGAGGTCCGGATCCAGCCCCTCGACGCGCGCGACCACGCTCGCCCGGCCCGGGGCCGACTCGATCGTGACCGGATCCAGCCCCAGCTCGCGCAGATAGTCGGAGACGTACGCGGCAGCCTCGGCCTCGGGGTTCGCATCCCCCTCGCCGCGGTTCGACGTGTCGAAGCGGATCAGATCCCGAGCGATCCTCGCGGTCTCGGAGAGCGTCTGCTGAGTGTCCGTCATGGGACCAGGCTATCGAGGACCTCCGACCGGCGTCTCGACTCTCCCGAGGAATTCCGCCCTCAGCGAACCCGGATCATTCATCCGCGTCGTCGTCCGACTCTTCCGCGTCCGCGTCCAGATGCTCGTGCGCCGCTTCGATGTGCGTGGCCGGTCCGAGGTGCGAAGCACCGCCCTCGGAAACCCAGCCGTCACCCGGAACGTGCGCCGGGTCGGACTCGTGATCCCTGCCCTGATCCTGCGCATGCATGACGCCCTCCTCGGCTCACGGGCGCGGCGGGTGCAGCACCCTCGTCTCCAGGCTACGCCAGATTCCGCAGGAATGGGCCCCCGCCCGGGGATAGACTGCTGCCGGATCGGGCGCTACCGGACCCCGCGATGGCGGCCGTACCGCCCGTCGGCGCGTCGGCCGCTCGCACTCATAGACCTCACTCGGAAACGGAGTTCTCACCCATGACACAGGCCAAGCTGATGATCGTCCTCGGCAGCACCCGCGAAGGCCGCCTGGGTATCCGGATCGCGGAGTGGATCCGCCGCGCCGCCGAGGCCGACGGGCGGTTCGAAGTGGATTTCGTCGACCTCGCCGAGCTCGCGCTGCCGCTGATGGACGAGCCCAACCACCCGCGACTGAAGCAGTACACGAAGCCGCACACCATCGCCTGGAGCGAGCGCGTCGCGGCGGCGGACGGGTTCCTCTTCGTCTTCCCCGAGTACAACCACAGCTACTCCGCGCCCATCAAGAACGCGATCGACTACTTGAACGGCGAGTGGTTCCGCAAGCCGGTCTCCTTCGTCAACTGGGGCGGCAACTCCGGCGGCACGCGGGCGCAGGCCGCCCTGCGCCCGGTGGTGATGCAACTCGACATGGTGATGACGATGGGCAACATCGAGATCAACTTCCCGGCCTCGCAGGTGCAGGGCGAGGAGTTCGTCCCGAACGACCAGCAGCGCTCGGTGATCGGGCTGGTGCTCGACCAGCTCCTGGAACTCGACACCGCCCTGCGCCCGCTGCGGAGCTGACAGCAGCAGGATCTCCTGTCGCGCGGCGGATCCCCGGCTTCAGCGGTCCAGCACCTGCTCGGCCGTGCCTCCCGGCAGCGCGAAGGTCACCTGCGTGCCCCACGGATCGTCCACCACGACGCTCTCCCCCGTATCGGCGAACTGCAGCCCGCGGTGACGCAGGCGCTCGGCGAGTGCATCGAGGTCCTCCCGCGCGGGAAGCGTCACCGCGACGTCTCCGAGCCCGAGACGCGCGGCACGGGGGCCGGCGCCGCGACTGTTCCAGGTGTTCATCGCCACGTGGTGGTGGTAGCCGCCCGCCGACGCGAACAGCGCGCCGGGATAATTCTGCACCGTCGCTTCGAACCCGAGCGCATCGACGTAGAAATCGCGGGCCGTGGCGACGTCTCCGACTTGCAGGTGGACATGGCCGACGTGCGCCGGGCGGGTATCGATCGTCGCGAGCACCTGCTCGTCGAGATGCTTCGTCAGATAGGCGTTGGGGTCGAGGAAGATCGTGTCCATCCGCAGTTCCCCGCTCGCGTAGCTCCACTGCTCCCGCGGCCGGTCGACGTAGAGCTCGATGCCGTTGCCCTCCGGATCGGTGAAGTAGAACGCCTCGCTCACCAGGTGGTCGCTCGAACCGGCGAACCTGCTGCGCGCGTCGTTCGCGGAGCGGTAGACCGTGGCCGCGAGCGAGGCTGCGTCGTCGAAGAGGAACGCCGTGTGGAAAAGACCGGCGTCGCGGGGGTCGACGCCCGGCAAATCGGGCGTGTGCACGAGCCGCACCAGGGGCCTCGTCCCCCGGCCGAGGACGCGGCGCACCTCGCCGCCGACGGATCGTTCCTCGATCGGTGCGAGCGCGAGCGCATTCGCGTAGTAGTCGCTCATCGTCTCGAGATCGCCCACGCGGAGCGTGACCGCATCCATCGCGAGCTCGGCGGCGAGCACGCGCTCATCCGGCACGGCGGTCTGCTGTTCCGTGTTCATCTACTTCTTCACCCTTCGTGTTCGGGGACCGGGGTGCGGCGGGTGCAGGACGCACCCGCCGCTTCTGTTTACTTGTTGAGGGAGAATCCACCGGCCCAGGAGATCTTCTCGCCCGCGGCGAGCGTGAGCTGCAGGAAGCCGATGGCTTCGAGCTCATGCGCGCGCTGCAGCGAGCCGGCATCGACCGCCGCGATGCCGCCGGCCTCGATCGCGGATGCGAGCAGGCTCTTCGCCTCGGCGTCGTCACCGGCGACGAGGACGGTGGTCGCGGACTCGCCCGCCTTGCCCGAGGCGAGCGTCGCGGCGAAGTTGGTGTTGAACGCCTTCAGCACGCGCGCGTCCGGGAGCGCGCGCTGGATCTCGGCGGCCGCGGAATCCCCTGCGGCCACCACGAGCTCGTCGAAGGTCTCGAAGTTCAGAGGGTTGGTGATGTCGACCACGACCTTCCCGGCAAGCTGCTCCGCGTAGGCGCCGAGGATGCCGGCGACCGCCGGGTACGGGACGGCGAGCACGACGACCTCTCCGGTCACCGTGCCGTTCGCCCCCTGATCGTGCGAGATGTGGTCAACCTGCGCGCCGCCGGCCGAGAGGACTCCGTCGATGGCCGTCGCCATGCTGCCGGTGCCGAAAATCGTGAACGTCGCCATGTGGGCTCTCCTTCGGGTGCTCGCCCTCCGGCGGATCCGGTGGGCATTAGTTGTACCTTCAAGTAAATTCTCTCACACATTTACTTGAATCTGCAACTAATTGCTAGAATTGGATCATGGACGCCCTCCTCACCACCCCGGAACGCGTCGCGATCGCCCGCCTCCACGCCCTCCTCGAGCTCCTGCCCGCGGCGCTCGACAAACGACTCGGCGCAGCGGGGGTCACCGCGTTCGAATACACGCTGCTCGAAACCCTCTCCGAAGCCGAACGCACGCGCATGCGGCTGAGCGCGCTCGCCGCGAAGACGAACGCCTCTCTCCCCCGGATCTCGCGCGTCGTCACCTCGCTCGAGCGTCGCGGTCTCGTCTCGCGCGCGGCCTGCGAAGGCGACGGCCGCGCTATCAACGCCGTGCTGACCTCGGACGGCGCCGCGACCCATGCGCTGTCGCGCGGGCTGTACGCGGAGGCTGTGCGCGAACTCATCCTCACCGGGCTCGGCTCCCTCCCCGGCGACGGCGTCGACCAACTCGCGGACCTCGCTCGCGCGATCCTCACCTCGCTCGATACCGCACGAGCGCAGGGCGACGGATCCGGGACGACCCCGACTCCGGAGGGGCCGTCCGGTACCCGGGACTGCGCCGCCGATCCGGCACCGGCCTGCCCGGCTGCTCCCACTGTGCCCGGCTCCTCCGCGCGCTGACGCGCGTTCGCCGCGGCTCCGGCGGGGCTCCAGCGGGGCTCCGCTGCCTCGCCCCCGTCCCCTCGACCTGCGCGGTGTCGAGAACCGCACTCTGGCGCGCACGCACGAGACGGTACGCGATCGTCCGCGCTGTACCCATTCGACAGACGATCTCGTACCGCCTCGACGATCTCGTACTGCCTCGATGTTCTCGCACGGTTCCGTGCGGCGGCCACGCCAATCCGAGGCCGCCGACGCGGATAGCAAGCGATGCGGGCTCCCGCTGCCCGCGTGCCCGCGTGTCCACGGGCTCGCGCGCTCTCGGGCTCGCGTGCCCCTCGCCCAAGCAGAAACGAAGAAAGCGGTGAGATCGTGGATCTCACCGCTTTCCGTTCGTGCGCGAGGGGGGACTTGAACCCCCACGCCCTAATACGGGCACTAGCACCTCAAGCTAGCGCGTCTGCCAATTCCGCCACCCGCGCGAACGGCCCGCCGGTTCCTTCCGGCGAACAGAGAATAACCTAGCACGGATCGCGGCGGGGCACGAATCAGACGCAGCGATGCCGTGTCGGCGTCGCACGACCTCGGCCGGCGGGCGAACCGCGTCTGGGCGTGTCTGCGAAATCTTCGCCGTTGCGAGCAGCGCTGTGCCGGAGTGCAGTGCAAGGCCGAGGAGGGAGGCGATGTGGCGTGAGCCGCTCAGGACTGGACGCATCGCGTCCCGTCGCGGATCGCGTTGGCGCTATTGCGCCAGGCGGCGACCGACGAGAACGCCGCAGAACGCTTCGGCACAACGCGCAGTAGGCGAGAACTTCGCAGACATGCCCTAGGAGCTGAGCCTGCGGCGGAGCAGTTCGATGCGGTGCTGCAGCTGGGTCACGCTGGCCTGCGCCACGGCCGGACCGCCGCAGACCCGCCGCAGTTCGGCGTGGATCGAGCCGTGCGGCTCCCCCGAGGCCCGGGCGTACATGCCGACCAGGCTGTTCAGCAGCTTCCGCTGCTCCCCCAGCGTCCGGTGCAGGGCCTCCGGCGGCTCGGCGCGCTCCGGCGCATGCTCGACGACGCCCTGCCGTTCCGCGCTCCGCCGCGCCTGCCGTGCCTGCCGCACCTGCAGCACGCGTCTCACCTCGTGCGGCTCGAGCACGCCGGGCAGGCCGAGGAAGTCGAGTTCCTCCTCGCTCTCCACCTCCGCGTACCCGCCGAACTCGCTGCCGTCGAACACCGCCCGGTCGAAGTGCGCGTCCGACGCGATCGCCTGGTAGGCGAACTCCTGCACCAGCTCCTCGGAAGCGCGATCCTCCCGCTCGGCCGCGGCCAGTTCGGCGGCCTCAGCGTCCCACATGTCCTCGGCCGAGCCCGGCCCCTCGAGCACGTGGCCGCGCTCCTTCTCGAGCTCGGCGGCGAGCTGCATGAGCGTCGGGACGTTGGGAATGAACACCGAGGCGACCTCGCCGCGCCGCCGCGATCGCACGAAGCGTCCGATCGCCTGGGCGAAGAACAGCGGCGTGGACGAGCTGGTCGCGTACACCCCCACGGCGAGGCGCGGAACGTCGACGCCCTCGGAGACCATGCGGACGGCCACCATCCATCGGGAGTCGCTCGCCGAGAACTCCTCGATCCGAGCGCTCGCCCCGGCGTCGTCCGAGAGGATCAGGGCGACCTGCTCCCCGGCGATCTGCTCGAGCAGCGCGGCGTAGGCCTTCGCCGCGGCATGATCCGTCGCGATGACCAGGCCGCCGGCGTCCGGGATCTGCTGCCGCACCTCGCCGAGCCGCCGGTTCGCCGCATGCAGGACCTTCGCGATCCATTGCCCTGCCGGGTCGAGCGCCGTGCGCCAGGCCTGCGAGGTGATGTCCTTGGTGTTGCCCTCGCCGAGGCGCGCCTGCATGGTCTCGCCGGCAGAAGTCTGCCACTGCATCTCGCCCGCGTAGACGAGGAACACCACGGGACGCACGACCCCGTCCTCGAGCGCCCTGCCGTAGCCGTAGTCGTAGTCCGTCGCCGAGACCCGGGTCCCGTCGGACTGCGGCGCGTACTCGACGAAGGGGATCGTCGCATCGTCGGAGCGGAAAGGGGTACCGGTCAGCGAGAGCCGCCGCCGTGCCGTGCCGTAGGCCTCGCGAATCGCTTCCCCCCAGCTCAGCGCGTCTCCGCCGTGGTGCACCTCGTCGAGGATCACCAGCGTGTCCGCGCCCTCGGCGAGCAGCCGATGCTGCACGGGCTTCATCGCCACTTGCGCATAGGTGACGACCACGCCGTGGAAGTGCCGCCCGTAGCCCATCCCGTCGCCGTTCGCGTAGCGCGGGTTCAGGCGGATCCCGGCGCGTGCGGCGGCATCCGACCACTGCGTCTTCAGGTGCTCGGTCGGCGCGACGACGATGATCTGCTCCACCGTGCGATTCGCGCGCAGAATCGCGGCGAGCCGCAGGGCGAACGTGGTCTTGCCGGCGCCTGGCGTGGCGGAGGCGAGGAAGTCGCGCGGGTTCTTTTCGAGGTAGAGGCGGATCGCCTCTTCCTGCCAGGCCCGCAGCGTGCCGGCCGTGCCATGGGCCGCGCGCTCCGGATACACCGGGGGCAGGTGCTCGGCGGCACTCGTGCCCGGCAGGTGGAGGCCAGGAGACGAGTCGTTCACGACCTCCTAGACTAGGCCATGACGTGCGCGGCTGCGGACCGGCTCGGTTCCGCCGGGATCGCCTCGGGCGCACGGAGCGGGACGGCGGGAAGGCGGCGGGGCCAGTGCGTGGATCAGCGGAACAGGATGAGCGGCAGCGGATCGAACTGCCCTGGTCGCGCTTCGTCGCGATCGGGGATTCGTTCACCGAGGGCGTCGGCGATCCATCCCCGGAGAGCCCGGGCGGATTGCGCGGCTGGGCCGACCGCTTCGCAGAGGTGCTGAGCGGATACGACGCCGACTTCGCCTACGGCAATCTGGCGGTGCGCGGCAAGCTGATCCGGCAGGTCGCCGAGGAGCAGTTGCACCCCGCGCTCGACCTGCGCCCCGACCTCGTCAGCATCAGCGCCGGCGGCAACGACGTGATCCGCCCCGGCGGCGACCCCGACGACATCGCGGTGCAACTCGAGTACCTCGTGCGGAAGTTCCGCGAGGCCGACGCGACGGTCCTGCTCTTCACCGGCGTCGACACCTCCTTCCAACCGGTATTCCGCAGCATCCGCGGCAAGGTGGCGATCTACAACGAGAACGTCCGCAAGGTGGCGCAGCGGCAAGATGCGGTGGTCGTCGATCAGTGGGCGCTCGAAGAGCTGCAGGACCCCCGCTACTGGGCCGACGACCGCCTGCATCTGAATGCGCTCGGCCACCATACGATCGCGCGCGCCGCGCTCGAGACCCTGAACGTTCCCCACGATCTCGCCCCGCTCGATCCGCCGCCTCCGCCTGCCCGCACCTGGCGCCGCGCCCGCGCGGAGGACGTGGTGTGGGCGAGGGAGCACCTCGTCCCCTGGGTGATCCGTCGGATCAAGCATGTCTCGTCCGGGGACGCTGTCGAGCCGAAGCGCCCGGAGCCGACGGCGCTCCGCCTGCCGCCGGAGCTTCCTGAGCGCCAGGCGAATCGCCCGCGCGGCGCCGGGCGCCGTGACGTAGGCTGAAGGCATGCCGAACATCACGAAGCAGCTCGCGGATACGGTCACCTCGGTCGGCGTCCGCGCCGCATACGGAGACCCTGTCGAACTCGACGGCACGACGATCGTGCCCGTCGCCTACGCCTGGTACGGCTTCGGCGGAGGCGAAGGCCAGGGCGAGGGCAGCGCGAAGGACGAGGCCGGTGCGGCCGGCAGCGGCCAGGGCGGCG
>NZ_JBHSRW010000027.1:0-19936 GCF_042659205.1 Leucobacter soli | reverse complement strand
AGGCCGACGAGCGTGCTGAACGCGTGCTCGGCGGGGCCGCCGGTCGCGCGTCGTCGCCGAACCATCTCGCCGATCGCGTCGGCCCCGGGCAGCCGGGTCACCGCGTCGGCCGTCACCGCATCCACCCAGCCGTCGATCAGCGCGAGCATGGTCTCGAGCCGGGCATGCGCAGCCTCCTGCTCGGGGGTCTTCGGCGGGATCAGCGCACCGCTCGAGAGCAGATCCTGCATCGCAGCGGTGTCCGAAGGATCGAGATCCCGCGCCAGCTCTTCGATACGGCCGGTATCGATCCGCATGCCCTGCGCATAGTCGGTGATCGCCGTGATGAGGTGCAGCCGGAGCCACTTCGTGTGCCGGAAGAGCCGGGCGTGGGCCAGCTCGCGCACTGCCAGGTAGAGCGTCACCGCTTCGCTGTCCTGCTCCAAGCCCTCGGCGAAGGCAGCGACACCGCTGGGGATGAGGGCTCCGCCCTCGCGCCCCGGGCCGGAGAAGAGCGGGATCCCGACGTCGCCGCCGGCCGCGACCTCGCGCGAGAGCTTCCCGACCACCTGGCCGAGCTGCATCGCGAACAGGGCGCCGCCGACGCTGCGCAGCACCGGCCCGAATCCTCCGAGCGCTCCCGAGAGCTCCTCTGGAAGCTGCCCCTCCAGTGCATCCATCAGTGCGCGCGAGATCGACTCCGCGACCGGCTCCGCCAGGCTGATCCAGGTGTCCACGGTCTGCTGCACCCACTCGATGCGGGAGATGGCGCGCGGGGCGTCGGGGGACTGGCCGACCTCGGTGACCTCGTCGAGCCACAGCGTCGCCACGGGGAATGCGCGCAGCACCGGCGCTGGATCGGCGGCCGTGCCGCCCTCGCTCGCGACGTCGATCGCGGTGCGTCGCGTCGTACTCCAATCGATGCCCTCGCTCGGGTTCTGCATCGCCTGCTGCAGCGTGGCGAACAGCCCCTGCAATGCGGACTGATCACCGGGCAGACCGGCGGCCTTGGCGAATGCCGCCGGGTCGAAGCCCGTGCCGGAAGCCGCGCCGCCGCCCGAGAGGAACTCCTGCAGCATCCGCTGCAGCTCGTTCATCGCGTCGTCGCTCGCGGCCGCGTCGTCGTCGTTCTGGCTCATGCTTCAACGCTACGGGAAAAGCCGCAGAATCGGCTGCTAGATTGGGCGCTCGCCGGAGTGCAGGTTGCGCTTACTGCGAACAGGGAAGGCGAAGCATGTCGGAGGTCGACGGGAGACGGAGGCGCGGTCGCGGGCGCCTGTGGCCGGCGATCGCAGCGGTCGCGATCCTGATCCTGCTCGCCGCAGTGACGCCCTCGCCCTATGCGATCGAGCGGCCCGGGCCCGTGGTCGACGCCTTCGGGTCGATCGAGGTCGGTTCCGAGACGGAGACCCCGGTCATCCGTATCGACGGCGCGGAGACCTACCCGACCTCGGGGGAGCTCAACGTGCTCAGCGTCTCGATCTCGGGCACCCCGGATCGGCCCGTCGATTGGCTCTCGCTCGTGGGGACGCTCTTCGACCCCACGAGGACCATCGTTCCGCTGGACGCGCTCTTCCCCGAGGGGCTGACGTCCGAGCAGCGGACCGAGCAGAACGCCTCAATGATGAGCGCCTCGCAGCTCTCCGCGACCGCCGCCGCGCTGAAGCGACTGGGCGAGCCGGTGGAGCCGCGGCTCCGAGTGGTCGGCGTCGACGAGGCGGGGCCCTCCGCGGGAGTGCTGCGCGAAGGCGATGCGATCCGGCGAGCCGACGATGAGCCGGTGACCGGCCTCGAAGAACTCCGGGAGGTCCTCGGCCGAGCAGCCCCGGGGCGAGCGGTGCGCCTTGAGATCATGCGCGACGACGCGATCGAGCAGGTCGACGTGGAGCCCGAGACGGGCGCCGATGGCACGCGCCTGCTCGGCGTCACCGTGACGGAGGACTACTCGTCCCCCTTCGACGTCGAGCTGGAACTCGACGAGATCGGTGGGCCGAGCGCGGGCCTGGTCTTCGCGCTCGCGATCTACGATCTCCTGACACCGGGGGAGTTGACCGGGGGAGCCGTCGTCAGCGGGACCGGCACGATCGATGCGGATGGGGCCGTCGGTGCGATCGGGGGTCTCACGCAGAAGATCTGGGGCGCCTCGCTGGCGGGTACCGAAGTGATGCTCATGCCGATCGAGAACTGCGCCGACGTGCCGGATCGGCTGCCCGACGGCATGCGGATCGTGCCGGTCGGGACCCTCGACGAGGCGATCGCGGCGCTCGAGACGATCGAGGGCGGCGAGGATCCGGCCGGGCTCGAACGCTGCGCCGCCGACTCCGCGACCGGGTCCGACTGACGCGCCGGACCGGTCCGGGGTCGCACCTGCTCGCCACCCGGGGTCTCCGTCCGGGTGATTGTCAGAGGCCACCGCTAGGGTGGAGGCGACCTGTTTCGAACCCCTCCTGGAGATCCTCGACGTGACCGACCAGAGCATCGACGCCCCGCCGGCCAAGCGCCGCATCTCGCCCATCGCCGTGACGGTGGTGATCGTCGCGGTGCTGATCCTCGGATTCCTCGGGGCGGCCTCGGTCATCACGGAAGTGCTGTGGTACCAGCAGCTCGACTTCCTCCCGGTGCTCACGACGCAGTGGATCGCCGCCGGAGTCATGTTCCTGATCGGATTCTTCGCCATGGCGGTGCCGATCTTCCTCTCCATCGACATCGCCTACCGGAAGCGCCCGGTCTACGCGAGACTGACCGGGCAGCTCGATCGCTATCAGGATCTCATCGAGCCGCTGCGGCGAGTGATCAAGTGGCTGCTGCCGGCGGTCATCGGACTCTTCGCCGGCTTCGCCGCCGCGACCCAGTGGCAGCGCGCCCTGCTGTGGATGCACGCGGCACCCACCGGGACGACGGACCCGGAGTTCGGGCTGGACGTGTCCTTCTTCCTGTTCGACCTGCCGTTCTGGCGCGGTGTCGTGGGCTTCGCCTCCGCGGTGGCCCTGCTCAGCCTGATCGTCGGCGTGGCGACGAGCTACCTCTACGGCGGGATCACCTTCTCCGGCCGAGATGTGCGGGTCTCGAAAGCGACGCGGATCCAGAGCGCCGTGCTCGCCACGCTCTACCTGCTGCTCCAGGGCGTCAGCCTCTGGCTCGACCAGTACGCGGTGCTGACCGACTCGACGGGACGGTTCACGGGCGGAACCTTCTCGGGGGTGCACGCCGTGATCCCCGGTAAGCAGATCCTCGCCGGGATCGCCGTGCTCGTCGCGGTGCTCTTCCTGGTGACCGCGTTCACCGGCAAGTGGCGACTGCCCGTGATCGGCACGGTCCTGCTCCTGGTCTCCGCGCTGGTCGTCGGCGCCGGGTACCCCTGGGCGGTGCAGACGCTCCAGGTGAAGCCCGATGAGAAGACGATGGAGAACGAGTACCTCGCGCGCAACATCGCGGCGACGCGGGCGGCATACGGCGTGGACCACGTCGAGGTCGAGCGTTATGACGCGACCACGGACGCCGAGCCCGGTCAGCTGCGCAGCGATGCCGTCGCGACAGCGAACATCCGCATCATCGATCCGGCCGTGGTATCGCCCACTTTCGCCCAGCTCGAACAGGTCAAGCAGTACTACCAGTTCCCGGACCAGCTGAGCGTCGACCGGTACGAGATCGACGGCAAGGTCGAGGACACGGTCTCCGGGATCCGCGACATCGATATCTCCGGCCAGACCGGCTGGTACAACCGGACCCTCGTCTACACGCACGGGTACGGCCTCGTCGCCGCCTACGGCAACCAGCGGACCAGCGGCGGCGAGCCCGTGTTCATCGAGAGCGGCATCCCGACGAGCGGCAAGCTCGGCGAGTTCGAGCCGCGCGTCTACTTCGGTATGCACTCGCCCGACTACTCCATCGTCGGCGGTGAACGAGACACGCCGATCGAGCTCGATTACCCGGCGGACGACGAAGCCGCCCCCGACGACGCGGAGACCCCTGCCGATGACACCGACGCCGTCGCCGATGGCGACGATTCGACGGGCTCCGAGAGCACGGAGCCCGAGACGACGGAGTCCGAGACCACAGCCGAGAGCGGCGAGACGGTCGAGGTCGTCGCGGATGCGGACGGTTCCCGGCAGAACCTCACCACGTTCTCGGGCGACGGAGGGCCGAAGCTCGACAATATCTTCACCAAGCTCATCTACGCGCTGAAGTTCCAGGACATGGAGGTCGTGCTCTCGGGCGCCGTGGTCGACGGCTCCCAGGTCCTCTACCATCGCAGCCCGGTGGAGCGCCTGCAGAAGGTCGCGCCCTATCTGACGGTCGACTCCGCGCCCTACGCCTCGGTGGTCGACGGCCGCATCGTCTGGATCGTCGACGGCTACACCACCTCCAACGATTACCCGTACAGCGAACGGCGCGACATGAGCCGCATGATCGCCGACGCGGATAATCCGAGCGGCGGACAGTACCCGAACGGGGTCAATTACATCCGCAACTCGGTGAAGGCGACCGTCGACGCCTACGACGGCTCTGTGAAGCTCTACGCCTGGGACGAAGAGGATCCGCTCCTGAAGGCCTGGGGCGAGATCTTCCCCGACACGCTGCACAGCGTCTCGGAGATGAGCGGTGACCTGCTCAGCCACGTCCGCTATCCGAGCGACCTGTTCAAGGTACAGCGCGAGATTCTCGCCACGTACCACGTCACCGATCCAGGGGCGTTCTTCTCCGATGAGGATGCTTGGCGCACCCCGAACAACCCGGTGTCGAACGGGACGACGGCGGCGACCGCCGCCACGGCCACGACCGGAGCGACAGGTGCGACAGGTACGACTACTGAAACAAGCACGGCGCGCAGCGATGCGTTGAAGCAGCCGCCGTACTACCTGACGCTCGCCGCCGGTGCGAACGCGGATCCGAACTTCTCCATCTACTCCACCTATATCCCCAGGGCCGAGGGCGCCAACGCGCGCGATATCCTCACCGGCTACCTGGCGGCGAACGCCAATGCCGGCTCGGAGGACGGGAAGGTCTCGAGCGACTACGGCAAGCTCAAGCTCTTGACGCTGCCGAAGAGCACCAGTATCCCGGGCCCGGGTCAGATGCAGAACAACTTCACCACCAACAGTGAGGTCTCGAGACTGCTGAACCTGTTGCGTCAGGGCGAGAGCAAGGTCATCAGCGGCAACCTGCTCACACTTCCGGTCGGCGGCGGTCTGCTCTACGTGCAGCCCGTCTACGTGAGGGCGTCGTCGGGTACGAGCTTCCCGATCCTGCAGAAGGTGCTGGTCTCGTTCGGCGAGGAGATCGCGTTCGAGGACACGCTCGATGCCGCGCTCGACGAACTGTTCGGCGGGAACTCCGGTGCGCCCGCAGGAGACGGGGATATCGACGATCCCGGAACCGGCGAGGAGCCCGGCACCGAGGATCCGGGATCCGAGGGATCCGGCGGAGACACGCCGGATCTGGAAGAGGCCCTGCGCGACATGGAACAGGCGATCGCCGACCGCGATGCCGCCATGAAGGACGGCGACTGGAGCGCGTACGGAGAGGCGGACGAGCGGTTGCGCGACGCCCTCGAGCGCGCGCTGCGGGCGGGGTAGCGCACGACAGCCGGGCGGCGGTCCGCCGGGCGGTCCGCCGCGCTCAGCCGGCCCGGCACGGCTGACGGGGGTCTCCGTGCCGGGCCTCTTCTTCGGCGGAATCGAGCATACGGACGACGGCACAGCGATAGGATCTGGAGTACGGCGAATCCGCCCGAAGACTGCCGACTGGATAGCTGAGGAATTCGATGACCGATACCGCCTCTGAGTCACCCGCCAAAGGCGCACGGCTCGCCCTGCTGGTCGGCGGCCTCGCGGCTGTCGGTTTCGGCGTCGCCGTGCTCGTCTGGCCGACCAAGACCGCCGTCGCGCTCACCGGCGTCATCGCCGTGTACGCGGTCGTCGCAGGCATCGTCTATGCCGCGCTCGGCCTCTTCTCCAAGGGCATCGGTGCGGGCGGGCGCATCGGCCACGTGCTTCTCGGCGTGCTGTATGTCGTTGCCGGCGTGTACGCATTCGGTTCGCTGAAGCAGTCGGCCGTATTCCTCGCGCTGTTCCTCACGATCATGGTCGGCGTCATGTGGGTGGTCGAGGGCTTCACCTCGCTCTTCACCCTGGGACAGTCGGGCTCCAAAGCCCTCACGATCACCTTCGCCATTCTCTCGGTCATCGCGGGCTTCACCCTGCTGAGCAGCCCCCTCTGGGGTGCGGTATTCCTGTGGTGGTTCCTCGGAATCGCGCTGGTGGTGCTCGGCGGGTTGAACGTGATCCGCTCGATCACCGGAAAGAAGGCGTGAGCGATGGCAACCGAGCAGTTCGCCGGCCCCGTCGACTACCTCGTCTTCGCGTTCGATGAGCACGCCGACCTCGGCACCGGGTTCAAGGCGGTGCTCGACCGCGTACAGGAAGGCGTCATCGAGATTCTCGACATCGAGCTCGTCTCCCGTGACGGGAGCGGCGCACCGGTAAGGCGCACGTTCTCGGAGCTGGACGGAGCCTCCGGGATCGACCTCTCGGTCTTCGACGGCGTCGAGAGCGACATCCTCGATGAGGACGACCTCGCGGGCATCACCGCAGAGCTTCGGCCGGGGCAGATCGCCGTTGCGGTCGTGTACGAAGACCGATCCCTCGCTGTTGCGGCTGATGCGTGGGCGTCTGCGGGCGGGGTCGAACTCTTCTCCGGCGGCATCGACGTCAACGAGCTCGGACGTAAGCTCGAAGAAGGGGCGCAGCCATGAGTCTTCTCCGCACCGCGGTACGAGCATCCGTCGCGACTCGCGTGATCGGCAGCACCCATCGCCGCCAGCAGCAGAGATGGGCGGCTCAGGACGCCGCAGCGGCTCAGAATGCCGCACCTGCCGCACCGGCTGCTGCTTCGGTGCCCGACGCGCAGCCGTCGTCTGGCGGCGCGTCCGTGCTGGACCAGCTCACTCAGCTCGGGCAGCTCCGCGACGCGGGAGTCCTCACCGATGCCGAGTTCGAGGTGCAGAAGCAGCGGATCCTCGCGTCTTCCTGAGAGTCGGGATGCGGCCGTCGACCGATGAGCCGGGGCACGCCCGGAACGAGTGCGCGCCGGCTCTGCGCCTGTTCGCTGCACCGTAGCTTCAGGCGTAGCAGAGTCCTCGACGGCCGGGAATCATCCAGGTGAGGCCGATCTCCACGGGTGCGCCCTGTGCTCGGGCGGCACAGGGCGCAGACGTGCCCTGGCGTTTGCCGCTCACATGGGGCGTGGGCGCCCTGGTCGAAGAAGCCTGATCCGGCTGCCGGGGGTACCGATACGAGGAGTGCGCGGGTAGCCCGGTACTCCCGGGGGTACGTGGGCCGAACCGGCCGGAGCGGGCAAGCGAAAGGCCCCTGATCAAGTGTTGAAACACCTGATCAGGGGCCAATCTCATCGTTGCGGGGGCAGGATTTGAACCTACGACCTCCGGGTTATGAGCCCGGCGAGCTACCGAACTGCTCCACCCCGCGGCACAAGAAATAACTCTAGCACGCCCCGACCGACTGCGCGAATCGAGCGCCGTCAGCGCCGGGCAATGCTGTGGATAGCTTCTCCGGGTGCTCGCACGTGCCGCGCATCCTGGGTGCTCACCGATGAAGGGACACCCATGATCAGAACGACCGCACGCCCGCGCCGCAGACGGATTGCGCTGCCCGCGGTACTCGCCCTGGTGATCGGCCTCGGCCTGCTCACCGCACCGGTAATCGGTGCACCATCCGCCGAGGCGGCGACGGAGGGGCGGATGCTCGAGATCGGCGGTTGGCCGGTCGGCGCCTTCCGCAGTTCGTCCGGCGAGTACGTCTACTGCGTCGAGCCCGGGGCCGTCGAGCCCAGCGGTGCGCAGAAGTCTGCGCGGACGGTGAGCTCGCTCCCGGCCTACAGCGCCTACACCTTCGACCAATCCGGCTGGAAGGGCACGGTCACGAGCGGAGCCCTGAGCGGTAAGCGGCTCCGGCAGATCAACTACGTGCTCTGGGAGCACGGGCGCACGAAGAGCAAGGCGAAAGCGGTCGCGGTGCAGCTTGCGGTCTGGATGCTGCGCGGTGACCCAGGGGCGGAGGCCTGGCTGGATCACCACCTCGGCTGGGTGCGGGCCAACGGCGGCAAAGCCTACATCGATCGGGCTCGCGAGCTCGTCGCCGAGGCGCAGGCGCAGGCGGTGGTCGCAGTCGCACCGAAGCCGAAGCCGCTCCGGATCGAGCCGGACGAGGCGGATCCGACGACCGGCACCGTCGCCTACCCGGCAGGCACGACCGAACTGCGCATCGACGGCGGTGCCTTCGACAACGGTGGCGAACTGTTGAAGGTGAGCGGCGGCAAGGCCGGCCGGGCCACGTGGACGGCGACTCCGCACGACGAGGAGTGGCAGGGGGAGCAGGTCGTGTCGATCACGGGCAACTGGAAGCTCAAGGCCGCCGGGTGGCCGGCGAAGGTCAGCGTGCAGCCGCCCGTCGTCGCGCTGCAGCAACGGCTCGCCGCGGGGATCGGGCCGGTGACCAGCACCTTCTCCGGGCGTCTTTCCACCACCGAGCGGACCGATATCGCCTTCGAGCCGGTGCTCTCCACACTGGTCGAGGAACGGATGCTATCCGCCGACGGCGACCGCTTCTCGGATACCGTCGAGTTCGAGATCGCAGACGGTTCGGCACCCTGGCCGAGCCGGGAAGGGGACGACGGGCAGATCGAGTACGCACCGGTACTCGCACAGGGCACAGTGTACGGTCCGTTCGAGGCCCCCCAGGAGCCCGGCGACGACGTGCCCGACGATGCCCCGACCGCGGGGGACGCTGCAGTGATCGCCGAGCACGGTCCCGGCGAGTATCGCGTCGAGAGCACTGCCGGCCCCACCGGACCCGGCTACTACTACTGGGTCTGGCGGATCCGCGAGGAGGAGCAAACCGCGGAACTGCGAGAGGCGGACTTGCTGCCGCAGGGGTACGACTTCAGCGACGACTTCGGACTGGTGGACGAGGGGCATGTGGTCCCGACCGGGTTGCGCTGGGACACCGAGCTCGAAGAGCGGGTGCTCGATGCGGGCGATGCCGTGCTGCGCGACCGGCTCACGGTCGAGCCCCACGGAGGGGTCTGGCTGAGAGACGAGTCCGGCGACCGGATCCCCGCGGTCATCCGCCTCACGGTGTACGGATCCGATACCGAGCCCGCTCGGGCGGCGACGGCACCGGAGGACGCGAGAAGACTCACCGAGGCCCGCGTCGAGGTGGATCGGCCGGTCGACGGCGGGGTGGTCGTGGATCCGATCGAGCTGCCCTCGGATACTCGAGGGTGGGTTACGGTGCAGGCGTGCCTGTACGCGGAGGACCAGCCCGAACGCTGGCGCGGCTACACGGAGGAGTGGTGCGACGACTACGGGATTCCGGAGGAGACAGCGCGCATCTCGGAGCCCGAGCAACCCGGGCAGCCCGAGGAGCCCGCGCGTCCCGATGATCCGGAGCTCGCCCTGACGGGTTCCGATGGCGACTCGATGCTCAGCGCGGGAGTGCCGCTCGTCGGACTCGGGCTGCTCGGTTCCGGAGCCGGTGCTCTGCTGCTCGGCGGCCTGCTGCGACAGCGTTCGAGAGGAGGGGCGCGCCACTACGGACTCCACCATCCCGGTCGCTGAGGAACACGGCCGTGCGCACGGCAGGGGTGGGCGAACCCCCGCCGTGCGCACGGGAGCGTGAACCGGGCAGTACTGCGAAGCGTCGATGGTCGCGCAATCGTCACCGCAGCACGCCCCGTCCACGAATCGTGCGCTTCGAGGAATCCGGAGTCCGGATATCCAGGGAGTGTGCAGAGGTCGTATATCCCATTCATAGGTTTGCCCGGCAAGCTGGCAGCACGAGAAAGGGAGACCCGATGAGCACCACCCCCGACGAGCCTCAGGCAGAACCGCAGCCGCAGGCGGACCCGCAGCCGCAGCCAGAATCGCCGTCCCCGACGGAGCCCGGCACTCAGGCGGACACTCAGCCCCCGGCACCCGCCGGCAGCGAGCCGGTGGACGGGCGAGAAGTCCCGGCTCAGCACACGCCGCAGACCCCGGAATCCCTCGCAACTCAGGAGACGACTCCGTTGCCGGATGCTCACGCGCCCGCGGCATCGGTCTCGTCGCAGTACCCGGGTCAGGTGCACGCGTCGACTCCGGTGCAGCACGAGGCCTTTGCGCAGCCTGAAGCCTCAGCGCAGGTCTTCGGCGCCGCCGAGCCCGCGAGCCCCGCACAGCAGCACTTCTCGGCCGCGTCGCAGCCGCAGCATGCCTCGGCCCCGCATGCGTATTCGGGTGCTCCGGCCTTCTCCGACCCCCGGTACCCGCAGTCGGTCGCTTTCGAGTCCGGTTCGCAGACGGCGCCGGCGCAGCAGCCCCAGACCTCGCATTCGCAGCAGCAGCAGCCCCGCCGGCAGGCCGGGCTCGTCGCCGGTATCGCCATCGGCGCACTGATCGGCGGACTGGTCGGCGGCGGTGCTGCGGCGGTCGTCGCGCACAACTCCTCGGGCTCGACAACGGTGCAGGCGCAGCCGAGCGCCGGCGGTTCGCTGACCCTCGACAATCTCGACAGTGCGACCGCGATCACGGGCGTGGCCGCCGTCGCCACGCCGAGCGTCGTCACGCTCCAGGTCTCCAGCGGCTCGGGGGCCGGTACGGGATCCGGCGTGATCTACTCGGCCGACGGCTACATCATCACCAATGCGCACGTCGCCACCCTGGAAGGCGCGACGTCGAACCCGGAGATCCAGGTTCAGCTGAGCGACGGCACCCTGCTCCCGGGAACACTGGTCGGCTCGGATCCCTTCGCCGACATCGCGGTCGTGAAGGTGGATGCGACCGATCTGCCGCCGATCGCCGTCGCGGATTCCGACAAGATCAACGTCGGCGACCTCGCGGTCGCGATCGGCGCCCCGCTGAGCCTGTCGAACACCGTCACGAGCGGTGTCGTCAGCGCGCTCAACCGTGGGATCTCGGTATCGAGCTCGATGGTGCCCGACGAGCAGGAGCAGCAGTCCCAGGACGGCGAGCAGTACCAGGAAGAGAGCCCCTTCCCCTGGTTCCAGTTCGAAGGCCCGAACGGTGAGCAGCAGCAGCCTCAGCAGAAGCAGCAGTCGAGCGCCGGCACGCGCGTCGCCATCCCGGTGATTCAGACCGACGCGTCGATCAACCCCGGCAACTCGGGAGGTGCGCTGCTCAACGCCAACGGCGAGCTCATCGGCATCAACGTTGCGCTCGCATCGGCGAGCAGCAGCAGCGAAGCGGCGGGCTCCGACGGCCTCGGCTTCGCGGTCCCCGCGAACTTCGCCGTGCGCGTCGCCGACGCGCTGATCGCCGGCGAGCGCCCGTCGCACGGCCTGCTCGGGGTCGTGCAGACGAGCGACAGCGGCAACTCGACCGCCGCGGGCGGGGTGATCGGCGAGGTCACCTCGGGCAGCCCGGCCGACGACGCCGGCCTGCGGGCGGGCGACGTCATCACCTCGGTCAACGGCGTACGGGCAGACTCCTTCACCACGGTCACGGCTCTCGTGCGGATGTACGCCGCGGGCACCGAGATCACGATCGGCTACAACCGCGACGGGCAGCAGCTCGAGACCCAGGTCACCCTCGGCGAGCTCGACTGGTAGCCCGCGACTTCGCGACAGCGGGCGCCGTCCATCCTCGAGGTGGGCGGCGCCCGCTGCGTAGACTGGTCGGATGACCACGACCGCCCGATTCGGCTTCGCGAGCGGAAATCTCGCCAAGATCTGGGCAGTGCCGAAGTACGTCTTCGGCTTCATCCTCTCCTGGTTCGTGCCGCGCGACCGATCCAGCTGGATCTTCGGCAGCGGGATCGGCGTGGGTGAGGGTGCGCTGGCCGTCGCCCGGGAGTTGCAGCGACGGCATCCGGAGACCCGCGTGGTCTGGGCGGTCGCGGACGAGGAAGAAGCCGAGTCCGCTCGCTCCGAGGGATTCGAGCCGGTGCTCCGCCACGGACGCGCCGGCTTCCGGGCCGCGCTCCGGGCCGGAGTGATCGTCGTGACCCACGGGCTCGGCGACGTCAATCGCTTCGGCGTGACGGGCGCGCGCATCGTCCACCTCGGCCACGGTACTCCGCTCAAGCTCCTCCATCTCGACGCATCCGTGACGACGACCATCGGCGGGCCGGAACTGCTGCGCGCACTCCTGCGGCGCATGTATCTGCTCGGCTCCCGCAGCGTCGACCTCTACGTCGCCGGCTCTGCCGCCGGGGCCGCTCGGCTGCGCACGGCGTATCGCGTCGCACCCGGCCGGGTACGCGCACTCGGAGATCCTCGCGACGACGTCGTGGCGGATCAGGCCCGTGATCCGCGGCTCGCCGCTCGTGCGCGAGCGGATGTGCGGAGGCTCCTCGAGCTGCCAGTCGAGGAGGAGACCGCCAGCGTCACGCGCGACGAACCGATCATCCTCTACGCGCCGACCTGGCGCGACGGGGAGCCCGACCCCGGCGTGCCGACCGCCGCCGAGGTCGAGGAGATACACCGGTTCCTCGCACGACGAGGGGCGCGCCTGGCCATCCGGCCCCACCGGCTCGGGCTCGGCGCCTACGAGCACGTGCTGGGGGAGCGCGTGCACGCGCTCGGTCCCGGCCTCTTGCGCGACGTCACGCCCGTACTCGGCGCCTTCGACGCCGTCATCACCGACTACTCGTCGCTCGCGGTCGACTTCTCGCTGCTGGGCGAGCCGATCGTCTGGTTCGCGCCCGACCTCGAACGCTACACCGCGAGCCGAGGCCTGTACGAACCGCTCGAGGTCACCGCGACCGGTCGTATCCAACGCGCCTGGAGCGGGGTGCTGCAACGCCTCGAACAGGTCGTCGCGGCCGGAGAACCCGCCCGGGCCGCGGCTCAGGCCGACACCCGCGCACTGGCCGAGCGCTTCCACGCGTACACGGATGGCGGCTCGGCCGCCCGGGTCGTCGAGGAGGTGCTGCGGCTCGGCCTCCCCGCGCACGAACGCATCCGGCCCGGCGGCGTCTTCTTCGAGAGCTTCTACGGCCGCCAGATCGCCTGCAATCCGCTGGCGATCGACCGCGAGATCGCGGCGCGCCTGCCAGAGCTGCCGCGCTACTGGAGCGTGCACGACGAGCGGATCGCCGTACCGGACGGGGCCACGCCACTGCTCGTCGGCGGACCCGACTGGATCGCGGCCCGGCGGCTCTCCCGGCTGCTCGTCGTGAACGACTGGCTGCGCTTCGGATTCCGCCGCCGTACGGGGCAGACCGTCCTGCAGACCTGGCACGGCACCATGCTCAAGCATCTCGCGCTCGGGCGGCCGGGCGTGGGCCTGCGGACGCGGCTCGCAATCCATCGGGAGAGCCGCCGCTGGGATCTGCTCCTCTCTCAGAACCGGCACTCGAGCGAACGCTTCCGCAGCGAGTACGCCTACCGCGGAGAGATCCTCGAGCTCGGGTACCCGCGCGACGACCGGCTGGCGCGGGCGACAGCGGCACCGCCGGCCGGCCGCGAGGGGGCCCCCGAGCGGATCCGACTCGCGATCGATGCGGCACGTCGTGCGCTCGGCGTGCCCACGAGGGCGCGGGTGCTGGTCTACGCTCCGACCTGGCGCGAGGACGTGCCCGTGGGAGGAACCGGAGGGGGCGCCGTCGACCTGCTCGACGTGCGCGCGCTGGCGGCCGAACTGGCCGCCGCCTCGACGGAGACCGGCGAGGAGTGGCTCGTGGTCGCACGAGGGCACACGCGGACGCACGACGCCGGCGGTTACGGGATCGGGGAGTCCCGGGTGATCGACGCCTCACGGCATCCCGACGTGAACGACGTGATCCTCGCGGCCGACCTGCTGATCACCGACTATTCGTCGGTGATGTTCGATGCGGCGGTGGCGCGGGTGCCGATGGCGTTCTTCGTGCCGGATCTCGTCGACTACCGCGACCGCGAGCGCGGGTTCACCTTCGACTTCGAGGCGAGCGCGCCCGGGCCGCTGCTTGCGACCCGCGCCCAGCTCGTCGATGCGGTGAGGAGCGGGGACTGGCGCGCGTACCCGTGCTCCGAGCGGTACGACGCGTGGTGCGCCCGGTTCCTGCCGCACGAGGACGGGGGCGCGTCCGAGCGGGTCGTCGACGCGCTGATCGAGCGGAGGGTGCTGCCGGCCGGCGCAGCGGCGGAGACCGAGGACCGCTGACCCGCGCGAGGGTCACCACCCGGGCTGTCCGTGCTACATGCGGGAGCGGTCGACCGTGCGCCCGGCGAAGCCCGCGATCCCGGCGAGGAACCCGGATCCCCAGCTCAGATGCATCGTCACGAGCGTCGCCGCACCCAGGAGACGGTCGACCGGCCCGCGGAGATCCGGGAGGCGCGCAGCGGCGAAGAGGATCCCCGCCGCATAGGCGACCGGGGCGAGGTGCACCAGCGACCACCAGCTCCAGCCCACCGCGCCCAGCACCTGCAGCACCAGCAGCGACAGACTGATCGCGATCGCCATCACGAGCGTACCGGGCGCGAAGAAGCGCCACGGCGTCTCGCCGACGTGCCGTCGCACGAGCACCGCCCGCCAGGCGCCGGTCGCGAAGAACTGCCGCGCGAGGTCGCCGAAGCTCGCCCGTGGACGGTAGACGACGCCGAGCGCGGGCTCGAAGAGGACGAGCCCGCCCGCGCGCCGGATCCGCAGGTTCAGTTCCCAGTCCTCGCCCCGCCTGATGCCCTCGTCGTAGCCGCCGACCGCCTCGATGGCCTCGCGCCGGAAGATGCCCAGGTAGGCGCTCTCCGCAGGACCGGCCTCGCCGTCGCCGTGGTAGGCGCCACCGCCGAGCCCGTACGGACTGTTGTATGCCGAAGCGATCGCACGCTGGACCGGTGTGCGCCCCGCGGCGCGCATGACGCCGCCGACGTTCACGGCTCCCTCGCGTCGGAGCGCCTCGATCCCGCGCCGCGTGTAGTCGGGGGTGAGCTCGCTGTGGGCATCGACGCGGGCGACGATCGGGTGCCGACTCGCCGCGATGGCGAGATTGAGGGCGATCGGGATGTCCCGCCCGGGATTGTGCACCAGGCCGACACGAGGATCCTGCGCTGCGAGATCCTCGGCGATCCGATCGCTGCGATCGGTCGACGGACCGAGCGCGAGCACGATCTCCTTCTCTCCGGTGTAGTCCTGCGCGAGGATCGTGCGCACGGCGTCCTCGAGATAGTCCTCCTCGTTGAGCACGGGCATCACATAGCTGACACCGGGGAGTTCGCTGAGCGGGGAGAGATCCACCCGTCCATCCTCCCATGACCGGCATCCGAGGCCTGTCGCGTTTGGTAGGTTAGAGGGGTGACGCGGACCCCCATTGACGACGACCTCCAGACGGAGACGGAGTCGGCTGCGCGGGGGGCGACGCCGCCACGTACCGAAGTGCCCGTTCCCTCGGTGCAGCGCGCCCGTGAACGCGGCGCCGCGGCCGAACGCAATCCGGTGGTGCTGCGCACCGAGCAGCTCACGAAGCGCTACGGGCATCTGCTCGCCGCGGCCGAGGTCTCGATCGCGGTGCACGCCGGATCCTTCACCGGCATCGTCGGACCGAACGGCGCGGGCAAGACGACCGTCCTCTCGATGATCTCGGGCCTCAACCGACCGAGCTCCGGTCGCATCACCGTGCGCGACATCGACGTCTGGGCCGACGGACCGACGGCGAAACGGCTGATCGGTACCCTGCCCGACCGGTTGCGCCTCTTCGACCGGCTCACCGGGGCCCAGCTGCTCTACTACGCAGGCGTGCTGCACGGCGTCGAGGAGGCCTCCGTCGCCGAACGGGCGAGGGACCTGGCTCAGGCCTTCGGGCTCGAGGCCGCCCTCGATCGCCCGGTCAGCGACTACTCGGCGGGCATGCAGAAGAAGATCGGTCTCGCCTGCGCGATGATCCACGCACCCGAGGTGCTGGTGCTCGACGAGCCCTTCGAGGCGATCGACCCGGTCTCGGCCTCGAACGTGACCGACATCCTCGAGAAGTTCGTCGCCGGTGGCGGCAGCGTCGTGATGTCGAGCCACAGTCTCGAACTGATCCAGCGGGTCTGCGACCACGTCGCCGTGATCGTCGACGGCTCGGTGATCGCGCAGGGCACCGTCGACGCGGTTCGCGACGGGGTGAGCCTCGAGGAGCGATTCCGGCACCTGACTCAGGTCGACGACGCAGGGAACGGCTTGGCATGGTTGCACGGCTCTTCAGACTCCGACTAGCCCTCCTGGGCGCGGCCTTCCGCGGCCGCCCGGCCGAGGTCTTCCGGAGGATCGTGCTCGGCGTGCTCGCTGCGGCCGCCGCAGTCGGTTTCGCCTGGTTGCCCGAGCTCGTCGCCGGTGGACCGGTCGGATCGCCCGAACTGGGCGCTCTCGACGTGCTCTTCGCCTCGACCGTGATCGTCGCGGCCTGGTCCGTGCCGCTGTTCGCCAACCGGCGCAGGCTCGAGCCTCGGCAGTTCGGGCGACTGCCCGAACGCCCCGCAAGCGTGGCGACCGCGCTGCTCCTCACCGCCCCGCTCACCTGGCCCGGCCTCTGGGCCGTCGTCTGGCTCATCGCGGTGGGCTCGCTGCGCCCGGAGCAGAGCGACTCCCGCTGGATGCTGATCGCGGCGCTCGTCCTGCTCCTGCTGCTCGCCGTCGTCGGCTCGGTCTTCTGGTCGGCGCTCTCGAAGCTCATCGTGTCGCGGCGGGCCGAAGGCGGGCTGCGCGTGATCGGGATGCTCGTGCTCATCGCCGCGCTGCCCGTCGTCGTCTTCGTCGTGGCGCAGGCGCTGCGGACGCCGAACAACACGATGACGGCCGACGCGGCGGAGGTGCTGGGATGGACCCCCTTCGGCGCGCCGCTCGCCGGTGCCGCGCTCGCCGCTGACGGAGATCTCTCCGGGGCGCTGCTGAGGTTCGGGATCGCCGGCGCCGCGATCCTCCTGCTGGTACTGCTCTGGTATCCCCTCGTGAAGATCTCGCTCGAGCGCGTCGAGAAGCCCGAGGATGCGTCTGCGGCCCGTGCCGGATTGGGATGGTTCGAGCGTTTGTCCGCACGCCCGGCATCGGCGATCGGGGCCCGCTCGCTCAGCTATTGGACGCGGGATCCGCGATACCGGATCGCGCTGCTCGCCATCCCGCTCTCACCGGTCGTGATGGTGCTCGCGCTCCTCATCGCCGGTGTGCCACCGGAGATCACGACGCTGGTCCCGGTGCCGGTGATCCTGCTGCTGCTCGGCTGGGCGCTGCACAACGACGTCGCGATGGACTCGACCGCGGTATGGCTGCATGTCGCGAGCGGCACACGTGGGCGCGACGACCGCTTCGGACGCTTGCTGCCCGTGCTGCTGCTCGGCCTGCCGATCGTGCTGATCGGTTCGAGCGTCAGCGTGACCATCGCCGGAGACTGGCGAGTGCTGCCGGCGGTGCTCGGGCTGAACATCGCCGTGCTGCTCGTCGCCTGCGCCGCTTCGAGCGTCTTCTCCGCGGCCATGCCCTACCCGACCACGCGGCCGGGAGACAGCCCCTTCGCGCAGCCGAGCGTGACCGGATCGGGTGCAGGACTCGCCCAGACGCTCTCGATGTTCACGGCGCTCCTGCTCGCGATCCCGCCGGTCTGGGTCTCGGCCGCCGCGATCGTCGAACTGAGCTTCAGCGCGAACGTCTTCGCCCTCCTCTTCGGCGCCGGGTACGGGATCGTCCTGCTCGCCCTCGGCGTGCTTGTCGGCGGTTTCGTCTACGATCGCCGCGCCCCGGAACTCGTCGCGCTCACGCAGACGTTCGACTGATGCGCGCGCGACCGGCGTACACTCGAAGCATGGGTATCTTCACGCGCGGACGGACGGACGAGTCGAGCGGCGGCGGCCTCGACGTGCTCGATCGCGAACTCGAGGAACTGCTCGAGCAGGATCAGGTGGAGGACGGCGATCACGAGCGCTTCTCCCACTACGTGCCGAAGGACAAGATCGTCGAGTCGGCGATCACGGGGAAGCCCGTGCGCGCGCTCTGCGGCAAGAAGTGGACGCCGTCGCGGGACCCCGAGAAGTTTCCGGTGTGCCCCGACTGCAAGCGGGTCTACGAGCGGATGAAGAAGTAGCCGGCACTCAGCGGTAGTGCGTCGGGATCGCGGGATCCCCTCTGGTGAGGCTCATCGCGATGGGAGGCAGCTCGGCGACTGCTCGGCGATGCCGTTCCTTCGCGGCGGCGATGCCCTCGACGCCGACGTGCCCCGATTGCGTCTCTCCCGCGCTCACGAGCGGTACCAGTACCTCGCGGGAGCGACCGCCGAGGTCCTCGCCTTCGGATTCGCCGCCGGGGCCGTCGCCGAGGAGGCACACTTCGGCGCGGGCGACGCCCTGATCGTTGTAGAGCCGTCGGACGCTCTTCCGACCGCCGACGGAGGCCTTGTCGGCCGACTTCTTCGCGACCGAGACCCACTCGCCGTCCGCGTCCTCGTGGGCGACCAGCTTGTAGACCATTCCCATGGCCGGGGTGCCCGAGCCGGTGACGACCGAGGTGCCCACGCCGAACGAGTCGACGGGCGATGAGGCCAGCGCCGCCACCGTGTGCTCGTCGAGATCGTTGGTGACGGTGATCCGGGTCTCCTGCGCCCCCAGTTCGTCGAGCAGCGCGCGTACGCGTGCGACGACCACGGGCAGGTCTCCGGAGTCGATGCGTACGGCGCCGAGCCCGGTCCCCGCGACGTCGATCGCAGTGCGCACCCCCTGCTCGATGTCGAAGGTGTCGACCAGTAGCGTGGTGCCGGTGCCGAGGGCGGCGACCTGGGCTTCGAAGGCCTCGCGCTCGCTGTCGTGCAGCAGGGTGAAGCTGTGCGCGGCGGTGCCCATGGTCGGGATCCCGTACCTGCGACCGGCCTCGAGGTTCGAGGTGGAGCTGAAACCGGCGATGTAGGCCGCGCGGGCGGCGGAGACGGCGCTGTGCTCGCCCGTGCGGCGCGAGCCCATCTCGGCGAGCGGTTTGCCGTGGGCGGCGTGGCTCATGCGCGAGGCCGCCGTGGCGACTGCGCAGTCGTAGTTGAAGATGCTGAGCGCGAGGGTCTCGAGCAGCACGCCCTCGGCGAAACTCGACTCGACGGTGACGAGCGGCGATCCCGGGAAGAAGACCTCGCCCTCGGGATAGCCCCAGATATCGCCGCTGAATCGGTAGTCTGCGAGCCAGTCGACGGCGGCATCGCTCACGATGCGGTTCTCGCTCAGGAAGCGGAGCTCGTCGTCGCCGAAGCGGAAGCGTTCGAGCGCCTCGAGGAACCGGCCGGTGCCCGCGACCACGCCGTACCGGCGGGCGCCCGAGAGCCGACGGGCGAAGAGCTCGAAGACGCTGCGCCGATGGGCGGTCCCCGCCTGCAGGGCGGCGTCGATCATCGTAAGTTCGTAGCGGTCGGTCAGCAACGCTGTCGAAGTGTGCACCTCGCCAGCCTACCGAGCACGGCAGCCGAAGGATCGGATCCTCACTGGAAATCGCGGGAGAAGACGCCCGCGGGAGCGTCGAGCGCTTCGAAATGCTGCGCGATCACATTGACCACTCCCTCGGGCGAGCGCTCGAGCACGCCCCGCACCATTAGCGCGGAGGCGGATCGCGCGACGGGACGATAGCGCAGCCACACGTCGCGCCAGGTCACGATGTTGACGCTGCCGGATTCGTCCTCGAGGGTGAGGAAGACGATACCGGCGGCGGTGCCCGGGCGCTGCCGGTGCGTGACGATCCCCGCCACCTCGACGAGCATACCGGGAGAGGTGTGCCGCACCAGGTCCGAGCGGATCACGCCGCGCGCGTCGAGCTGAGGCCGTTTCAGCGCGAACGGATGCACGCCCAGAGGGATCCCGGTCATCCAGAGATCGAGCTCGTTCTGCTCCTCGGCGCTCAGCAGGGGCAGCAGCGGCGGCTGCACGTGCACGGCGATGCCGGGCAGGAAGCGCTCGCGGTTGTCGGCCGCGGGGCCCGCGGCCCACAGTGCTTCGCGGCGCCCGACTCCGAGCCCGTCGCAGG
>NZ_JBHSRW010000026.1:0-20290 GCF_042659205.1 Leucobacter soli | reverse complement strand
GGGGGCTGCCGGGCCATCCTCAGACGGTCGCCGGCGCGGCGCTCGCCGGCCTCGCCGGCATGACGCGGCAGCTGGCCGTCGAATGGGGCCGCCTCGGGATTCGCGTGAACATGGTCGAGGCGGGCATCGTCGGCCCGGATTCCGAGCAGGACTTCGATGTGCTGCGACGGGTGCCCCTCGCCCGCGCCGGCACCCCGGAGGAGATCGCGGAGGCTTGCTACTATCTCATCAGCCGGGCCTCGTCTTACGTAACGGGAGCGGTCCTGCCGGTCGACGGGGGATTCCTGGCGACGTAGTCCAGCGGACGGGTCCGCGCCGGGAGCACGATGAGTCATTGGGTGGTCGAACGGTCGATCGATGTCGACACGGTCGATGCGACGCTGCCGAAGCAGGTGCCGGCCGAGATCTGGGGGTATGCGAGGGCGTTCCTCCTCATCGAGCGCTTGAGCGCGCGCTTCGTCTGGCGCGCGGATTCCGAATGGCTCGACGTGCAGCTGGTGCTCGAGAGCTCCGAGCGGGTGCTCGTGCGGGTCTCTACGACCGAGATGCCTCGCGGCGTCACCGCGCGCGAGCTCGACGTGCTCACCCTGGTCGCGCTTGGCCTCACGAACGCGGGGATCGCGGAACGGCTCGGCACTTCCGCGCGCACCGTTTCGAGTCAGCTGGAGCGGCTGCTCGAGAAACTGGGTCAGAGCTCCCGCGGCGGGCTCGCCGCCATCGCTGTCGATCTCGGCCTCCTGCGGCTCCCGCTCCCCGGCGGGCCGCCCGAGGAAGGCGGCATCGCGGTCGCCCAGCTGGAACTCGCCTCTCACCGGCGCCTCGACCGTTCGCAGCCGGGGATCAGGGCCGACGTCTCCGCGCGGGTTCCGATCCGGCTCGGAGTCATCGTGCCCGACGGCGCGGGCTCCGACTCGGACCAGGTGCGCAACGGCGCACTGCTGGCGATCGACGAGATCAATCAGCTGGGCGGCATCGGGGGCCGGACCATCGAGGTCTTCCAGGAGCGGGTCGACATATTCGACTGGTCGAGTGTGGAGGCGGGACTCCAGCGGATATTCGACAGCGACGTCGACGCGATCATCACGAGCTACGTGAGCGCGGAGCATCCCCAGTTCATCGAGCGGATCGCCGAGTACGGTCGGCCGTTCCTGCACACTGCGACGTTCGAGGCCGACGTCCTCCGTACCGAGTCCGAGCCATGGCGCTACGGCATGGTGTTCCAGACGTGCGCCTCGGAGACCTACTACGGGCCGGGCATGCTCAGGCTCCTCGGCAAGCTCGAGGCGGCGGATCTGTGGCGCGGCCGGACGCGGAGCATCGTGTCGATCGAGATGCCCTCGGAGAGCATGCACCTGACCACACCGGCGTTCCTCGACGCCGCCGACGCGCAGGGGTGGCGGGTAGCGGCCACCATCGGGACGCCGGTCGGCGAGACGGACTGGCCGGCGGTGATTGAAGAAGCTCGGAGCCACGATCCGGACGTCGTGCTGATCGCGAACTTCGTCGACCGGGAGCTGATCGAGTTCCAGCGGGCCTTCCTCCGAGCGCCGATGCCGGCGCTCGTGTACGGGATATACACCCCCTCGATCCCGTCGTTCACGAAATCCCTGGGCGAGGGCGCGCACGGCATCATCTGGTCGACCACGACCGGCACCTACGACGACGACCTCGGGCGGCGCTTCCGGAACCAGTACCGGGTGAAGTACGGCGAGGATCCCGGCTGGTCCCAGGCCGGCGCCGTCTACGACCAGGTGCGCATGCTGGCCGCCGCGTGGTCATCGGTGGATTCGCGCTCGGTCGCCGACGTGGTCCGCTACCTGCGACGCTGGCCCTACCGGGGCGTCAACGGCGTCTACTACTTCGGCGAGACCGGCCAGGCGCCGAAGCTCTACCCGGACATGACGAGCGACGCGGCGCTCGGTCAGGCGCATCTCGTCTACCAGATCGGGCCCGCCGGGCACGCGCTGCTCGATCCGGAGCCGTTCGGGATCATCACCGACTTCGTGCGGCCGAGCTGGTTCGGGGCGTCCGACTGAGCCCGCCTCGGCGCAGTGCGGAAGCGCCGATTCACGGCCTCTGCGAGGATACGTCAAATGACGCATGCCTGCGGATGCGCGGAACTCTAACGTGAGAGCGTCACGGCACCTCTCCGGTGCCCGGGCGAGGGAACAGGTCACGAAGGAGTGGACATGAGCGAGAACAAGGCGGCTTCGAGCGGGGCCAAGAAGAGCGGCATCAGCCGTCGCGATCTGGTGAGGAACGCGGGGATCGCGGGTGTGGGCGGCCTCGTGGTCGGCGGCGCCGGCGGCTACCTCCTCGCGCCGCGCGATTCGGCATCCGGCGGTGGCGCGGCGGCGAGCGGTGAAACGCTCAAGGTCGGCATCTTCGCCCCGGTGACCGGCCCGTACTCGGGCGACGGCCAGGAGATGGTGCGCGGTGCCGAGATGGCGATCGCCGACATCAACGCGAGCGGCGGCGTGCTCGGGCAGCAGCTCGAGCTGGTGACTGCGGATATCAGCGACATGGCGCCCGAGAACTTCGTGCAGGCCGCGGAGCGCCTCGTCTCCCGCGAGGGCTGCGTCGCGGTCTCGGGCGGGTACACCACCGCGACCTCGGTGGAGTTCGACACCTTCGCGCAGGCGGGCGTGCCGATGTTCCATACGAACACGCTGCAGGACAACACGAACTACGTGGTCGACAACGGCATCACGAACATCTTCCAGTGCTGCCCGACGGAGATCTGGTACGCGAGCGGCTTCATCAAGCTGATGCAGGAATGGATCGACGCGGGCACCTGGACGCCCTCCTCGAAGACCGCTGCGGTGATCTCCAGCAACGATTCGTACTCGATCTCGATCGCGAACGTGCTGCAGGAGGGCATCAAGGAGCTCGGGTGGGAGATCACGATGTACGAGGAGGTGTCGGTGCCGTACGCGGACTGGGGTCCGCAGCTCTCCAAGATCCGCAACGATCCGCCCGGGCTGATCTTCATCACCGATTACCTGGCCGGCGACCTGGCGAGCTTCGCGAAGCAGTTCGCGTCCGCACCGACGAACTCGCTGCTCTACCAGCAGTACGGGCCGAGCGTGCCCGAGTACCTCGAGCTCGCGGGCGATGCCGCGAACGGGGTGATCTGGTCGACGACGATCGGCACCCTGCCCGACGAGAAGGGCGCAACGTTCCGGGACCGCTACCAGGCGGAGTACGGCTCCGAGGCCGGGCTCAGCCAGTCCGGCGCGCAGTACGACATCTTCCGTCTCTGGGCGCGCGCGGCCGCGGTCGCGGGTGACGCGAACGACTTCGAGCGTGTCGCCGCCGCGGTGCGGGACAACACGTTCCGCGGCGTGGTCGGCACCTACGCCTTCGATCAGACCGAGCTGACGGCGGTGCCCTACCCGGACAAGATCAACGATCCGAGCCTCGCGATGCCGCACCTCACCTACCAGATCAAGGGCGGCGAGCAGGTGCTCATCTCGCCGGCGCCGTACACGAACGGCGAGTTTGAGCTGCCGAGCTGGGTGTCCTAGTCGGATGCAGGACGCGATACTCGACGTTCGGGGCGCGACCAAGCGGTATGGCGGCCTGGTCGCGGTGAACGATGTCAGCTTCGAGGTGGAGCGCGGCGAGATCTTCGGGATCGCCGGTCCGAACGGGGCCGGGAAGACGACGCTGTTCGATGTGGTGACGGGGATGGTGCGCGCGTCGGGCGGGGAGATCCTGTTCAAGGGCGAACCGATCCACAACGCGTCGATCCACGAGATCTGCCACCGGGGGATCACGCGCACGTTCCAGAAGCCGTCGGTGTTCGACAGCGAGACGGTGATGGGCAACGTGGTCGTCGGTGGGCACTTCGGATCGGGGAAGCCCTGGTGGAAGAGCCTGCAGCGCGACCCGGAGGTGTGGGATCGCGCCGCCGAAGCGCTCGATTTCGTGGGACTCGCGGAGCGTGCGGACGAGGTGTCGGGCGATCTGCCGGTCTACGACAAGAAACGGCTGATGATCGCGTCCGCCCTGGCCTCGTCGCCGGAACTGCTGTTCCTCGACGAGCCGTTCGGCGGTCTCACCGACGACGAGATCGACGCGCTGCTCGTCCTGCTGAAGCGGATCAACGAGGAGCGGGGGATCACGATCGTGCTGATCGAGCACGTGATGCGTGCGCTGATGGCCCTCGCGGATCGGATCCTGATCATGGACCAGGGCAAGACGCTGCTCCAGGGGCAGCCGAAGGCGGTGATGAGCGATCCGGAGGTGGTGCGCGTGTATCTGGGCACCGCCGCCGACGAGGTCGTCGCGCAGGGGAAGGAGACCCCGGATGCTGAAGATTGATGGAGTGGTCGCCGGATACGGTGGCACGACGATCGTGCAGGGCGTCTCGCTCGAGGTCCCGGCGGGGGAGTGCGCGGTGCTGGTCGGGCCGAACGGGCACGGGAAGACCACGCTGCTGCGCGCGATCAGCGGCCTGATCAAGGTACGTGACGGCGGCATCGCCTTCGACGGCGAGGACATCACGCGCGAGCGGGCGGAGAAGATCGTGGAGCGCGGTCTCATCCATATCCCGCAGGGCGACCTCGTGTTCCCCGATATGACGGTCGCCGAGAACCTGCAGCTGGGAGCGTTCACGAAGTCGGCAGCACGGCAGTCGAAGGCCCGGCTGGAAGAGGTGTACGACATCTTCCCGAGGTTGCGCGAACGCGAGGGGCAGCGCGCGCGGACGCTCTCGGGCGGAGAGCGCCGCATGCTGGCGATCGGCCGCGGCCTGATGGGCGACGCGAAGCTGATCATGATCGACGAGCCCAGCCTGGGCCTCGCCCCGGTGATCGTCGACGAGGTGTACCGGCAGTTGCGCCGCATCGTGGACTCGGGCATGACGGTGCTGCTCGTGGAGGAGAACTTCCGGCGGGGCCAGTCGCTGGCCGACCGCATCCATCTCGTCGAGAACGGCGAGATCGTCCGCTCGGGGCAGGCCGACGAGGTGCTCGACGACCAGGCCGTCCGGGAAACGTATCTGGGGGTCGCAGAATGAACCTCGTGCTGCAGACGATCGTCAGCACGATCGTGCAGGGCTCGCTGCTCGCGCTCATCACCATCGGTATGAGCCTCGTGTACGGCACGCTGCGCGTGCTGAACATGGCGCAGGGCGTGATGGTGATGGTGGGCGCCGTAGCGGCCTACATGACGGTCGACACGCTCGGCGTCTCGCCGTGGGTGTCGATCATCGCGGCGGTGCTCGTGACCGCGCTGCTGGGCATGCTCAGCTACGGGGTCGGCATCAGCCGGCTGATCGGCCGCGCGGGCGTCGACTTCGAGATGACGGCGTTCATCTCGACCTTTGCGATCGCGTCGATCGTGCAGAACATCGTGCAGCTGATCAACGGACCCAGGCAGAAGGACTTCCCGGTGCTGCTGGACGGGCGGATCACCCTCACCGCGGGCGTCTCCATCACCTGGCATCAGATCCTCACCGCGGTGATCGCGATCGCGGCCCTGGGGCTGCTCGGGCTCTTCCTCACCAAGTCCCGATACGGGCTCGCGATCGTCGCGGTGGCGCAGAATCTCGACGCCGCGCGGCTGATGGGGATCCCCGCTCGACGGGCGTACGTGCTCACTATGGGGCTCGCGGCGGGTTTGGCCGGGCTCGCGGGCGTGCTGCTCGCTCCGGTGTACTTCGTATCGCCGACGATGGGGGACCTGCCGCTGCTGCAGGCGCTGATCGTCGCGATCTTCGCCGGGCTGGGGAGCACGAAGGGCACCATCATCGCCGCCTACATCATCGGTTTCGTGCAGGCGGCGGTCTCGATCTTCTGGACCTCGACGTATGCGCTGCCCGTGCTGTACGCCCTGATCGTGGTGGTGCTGATCGTGCGCCCGTACGGCATCGCCGGTAAGCCTCAGGAGGCCAGACTATGACCACCAACGCAACCAGGACCGTGCTCGCCGGCGTGCGTTGGAACGGCCGCGCCATGGGCTGGCCGCAGCCGCGCGCACTGCTGGGCGTCGTCGTCCTGCTGGTCGCGATCGCGCTTCCGTTCATCGTGCCGGATCGCAGCTGGCTGACGACCGCGACGCTCGCGATGATCTGGATCACGCTCAATCAGAGCTGGAACCTGGTGCTCGGATACGGCGGCGTTTGGAACTTCGGACAGCTCGCGTTCTACGCGCTGGGAGCCTATGCGGCCGCACTGCTGACCATCCACGTGGCGATGCCGGCGTGGCTGAGCATCGTCGTCGGCGGCATCATCTCCGGCGGCCTCGCACTGCTGCTGTCCATCCCGATCCTGCGCCTGCGCGGTATCTACGTGTCGCTGCTGACCTTCGGGTTCGCGGAGGTCGTGCGCCTGCTGATCATCGCGGACGGGTCCGGGTTCACCGGTGGCCCGTACGGGCTCTCAGGAATCGACGGGTTCGGGGTGAGCGGCCCCGGGGCAGCGAACGTGAACTACTGGGTGACGCTCGGGGTAGCGGTCGCGACGACGCTCATCGTGCTGTTCCTCGTGCGCTCCCCGCTGGGGAACGGGATGATCGCGATGCGGGACAACCCGGCGCTCGCGTCTGCGCGCGGCGTCGGGCAGAAGACCTACCAGATGCTCGTCTTCGCGATCTCCGGGTTCCTCGCCGGGGTCGCAGGCGCCCTGTACGCGCACGTGTTCAAGGTCGC
The DNA here is from genome assembly GCF_042659205.1 of Leucobacter soli. Taxonomy (NCBI): domain Bacteria; kingdom Bacillati; phylum Actinomycetota; class Actinomycetes; order Micrococcales; family Microbacteriaceae; genus Leucobacter; species Leucobacter soli. Next base: position 13,635 of record NZ_JBHSRW010000026.1, on the reverse strand, counting down.
TTCGCCCACGCTGATGGGGCTGGGCGCGATGACGCTGCTGGTCACGATGCTCGTGGTCGGGGGCTTGGGGACCGTGGTCGGGCCGGTCATCGGCACGCTGCTGATCGCGTTCGTGCAGATGCAGCTGCAGGACGTTCCCGAGATCCGGGTCGCCGCGCTCGGCGTGGTGCTGCTCGCGGTGATCCTGCTGATGCCGCGCGGGCTCGTCCCGTTCTTCAGTCATCTGTGGGTCGGGTTCCAGGGTTGGATGGCGCACGAGGACGCGGAGGACGAGGACTCGGATGAGCTCCTGGATGCCGAGGTCGGGTCGGAGACCGTCGCGGTCCCGGCGGACGACTCCGGCATCGCCGGCGGGGCCCCCGCTTCCGGGGACCCGGCCGACTCGGGGGCTCAGGAGGCCAGGTAGCCGCCGTCGACCGGGAGCACCGCGCCGGTGATGTAGCCCGCTCCCTCGCCCGCCAGGAAGAGGCAGGCCGCGGCGACGTCGTCGGCGGTGCCCAGCCGCCTCGCCGGCAACGCCGCCAGCATCGCCGCGGTGGACGCCTCGTTCTGGGTGATGGTCGTCATCGGCGTGTCGATCACCCCGGGAGCGACGGCGTTGACCCGGATGCCGCGCGCGCCGAGTTCGACGGCGAGCTGGCGGGTGAGCGATACGACCGCGCCCTTGCTCGCCGCGTAGGCCGCACCCGGCTCCTCCTCGTCCCCGCTCGCGTAGGCGATCGAGGTGAGCAGGACGATCGCCCCGGCCTCCATCGCGCGGGCCGCGGCCTGGGCGACCACGAAAGACCCGGTGCCGTTCACCCGCATGATCCGCTCCCACTCGTCGAGGGGGAGGTCCAGCAGCGACTTGAAGCGGTAGATGCCGGCGCAGTGGATGACAGCGTCGGGCGCCCCGCCCAGGATCTCGGCGGCGTCGTCGAAGACGTGTGCGACACTCGCCGGGTCAGTGATATCGGCGGTACGGGCGGTGAAGCCGGGCGCCGACCAGGCGCTGTCGTCGAGGTCGACGCCGAGCACCCGGCCGCCGGTGTCGAGGACCATCTGCGCCGTGGCGCGGCCGATGCCCGACATGGCGCCGGTGACGATCACTCGTCGTGGGAAGAGGCGTTCGATGCGCACGGGTGGGTCCTCCTGGGGTCGAAGCGGGAGATGCCGGTTCGGCATTCCAGCATTCCAGCACAGGAGCGGGACGCCGCGCCTCGGCAGAATGACGGAGACGGGAGCCCGCCGGGTGCGCCGGCCGGTCGCCGGGGCGTCAGGCGAGGGCGCGGTCGACGGCGGCCTCGATGTGCAGCTTCGCGGTGGGGAAGACGGGGACGGGGCTGTCGGCCTGCGACACCAGCAGCTCGATCTCGGTGCAGCCGAGGATGATCCCCTCGGCGCCGTCGTCGACGAGCCGCCGGATGATGCCGCGGAAGGTCTCCCGTGTCGCATCGCTCACGACCCCCATCGCGAGCTCCCCGAAGATCGCGCCGTGGATCGCCTCGCGATCCGCGGCACCGGGGACGACGACCTCGATGCCGTGGCCGGCGATCCGATCGCGGTAGAACGCCTTCTCCATGGTGAACGAGGTGCCGAGCAGCGCGACCTTCTCCAGTCCCCGCTCGCGCACGGCCTCCGCGGCGACGTCCCCGATGTGGAGCACTGGCACCGACACGGCCGCCTGCACCCGATCGACGAGCAGGTGCATGGTGTTGGTGCAGATCAGGATCATGTCGGCGCCACCGGCTTCGAGCCATCGTGCGGCGTCGGCGAGCCGCTCGCCCGCCTCGTCCCACTTCGCGGCCTGCTGCAACTCGGAGATCTCCTGGAAGTTGAGCGACGCGAGGGCGATGCGCGCCGAGTTCAGGCCGCCGAGGCGATTCCGCACGAGCTCGTTCGCCTCGCGATAGTAGACCGCGGTCGATTCCCAGCTCATCCCGCCGATCAGCCCGATCGTCCGCATGAGGCTCCCTTCCCGTTCCCGTGCGAGCGCCCGGCCGTTCGCGCGGGCTGCTGCGTGCAGGATCCAGCCAAGCCCATCGGCGGTCGTCCGACAACGGCAGCTTGGTGAACGCTGCCGTCACCGGCGCTTATGGCAGTGCGAGGGCGAGTGTTTCACACTTCGTAATATTCGTATAAGTGATAGTTCCCATAACTCTTGCTTCAGTAATGTCGTCTACGATCCCGTTCCCGAACGACAGGCCGTGCAGATGCCAGACACCTTCGACCTCGTGTCGATCCTCGCCCTCACTGCGACCCTCGCCGTGGTCGTCATCCTGATCGGTCTGAGGATCCGCCGTGTCGGCTTCACCTCGCTCGTCCTCATCGCCCTCGCCCTCGGGATCGGCATCGGAGTGCTCTTCCAGGGCCACCTCGACTACGTCGCCTTCATCGGGGACGCCTACATCCAGATCATCACCGCCATCGTGGCTCCGCTGATCTTCATCTCGATCCTCTCCAGCGTGACTTCGCTCGGCTCGACCGCAAAGCTCCGCACCATCGGCCTCTCGAGCCTCTTCTGGCTGCTGCTGACCAACGCGATCGCGATCGTCCTCACCCTGGCCGTCGCCCTCACCGTCGGTCTCGGCCGCGGTGCGGAGCTCGAGCTCTCGAGCGAGGGGAGCGATGCGCTCAGCGGGCTCGTGAAGCCGCTCGACCAGGTGCTGCTCGGCCTGCTGCCGAGCAACATCGCCGGCGACGTCGCGAGCAACGGCATTGTCCCGATCATCCTGTTCGCGGTGCTCTTCGCCGTCGCCTTCCTCGTGGCGAACCGTAACCGCGACCCCCGCCTGCAGACCTTCAAGCACTTCATCGACGGGGCCAAGCAGGTCGTCATGACCGCCGTCGGCTTCGTGATCGAGCTCACCCCGTACGCCGTTCTCGCGCTGGTGGCGACCACCACGGCGACCGCCATCGCCCGGATCGAGACCGTGATCGCTCTGGTCGGCGTGCTCGTGCTCACCATCGGGCTGGCGTTCGTCAGCGCCTACGTGATCAACGGGGTGCTGCTGCGCGTCTTCGCCGACGTCAACCCGCTGCGCTGGTTCAAGTTCCTCACCCCGGCCCAGTACACGGCGTTCACCACCCAGTCGAGCGTCGGCACGCTGCCGGTCACGATCCCCACCCTCATCCGACGGGTCGGCGTCAAGGAAGAGGTCGCCGCTTTCACCGCGCCGATCGGCACCACCATCGGCATGCCCGGATGCTCCGGCATCTGGCCGATCCTCGTCGCCGTCTTCTCGGTGCACGCGCTCGGCATCGACTACTCGCTGGCCGATTACCTCGCACTCGCCGGCATCTGCCTGCTCGTCTCGCTGGGCACCGCCGGAGTGCCGGGCACCGCGATCGTGTCCGCAACCGCCGTGCTCACCGCCGTCGGCTTGCCCCTCGAGATCCTCGTCCTGCTGATCCCGATCAGCGCCGTCGCCGGCACGGCGAGCACCATGGCTAACGTCAGCGCGGCCGCCACGGCCGCCACCATCGTCGCCCGCCGGCAGGGCGTGCTCGACGACGCCGTGTTCCTGAGCTCCGGAGCGCCGGATCCGGCCGAAACCGCGGTCGACGCGGCACCAGCGGTCCGCGATGGCGCCTCCGCGACCCGCGATGACGCAGCCGTCCGGGCCGCTGAACCGACGGACCTCGACGCGACGCGGGAGCTGAACATCCCCGACGAGATCATCCTCGGTCGCTGCGAGCTCCCCGGAAGCCGCACCGCCGCAGAGCCGCCCCTGACCACGACCATCCGCTGACCACGATCATCCGCTGACGAAGGACGAAGAGCCATGCCCCGATCCATTCCGACCACCCGGCGACTCGCACTCGGCGGCGCCATCGCGCTCGCGCTGGGCGTGACCTCGCTGACCGGTGCGACCGAGCTCCTGCCCGGGAACCCGCTCACGCCGGCGCCTGCATACGCCGCCGGTGACGTCTGCGACATCTGCGGTCTCGCCTTCGACCCCGTGGCCTGCGAGGCGATCGGAGGCTGGCCCTACGACTCCGTCGAGGAGGAGCCGCCCCCGGCGGTCGCCGGCGGCACCACTCCCTCGACGCCCAGCACGCCGAAGCCGGAATCCGGCGGCAAGAAGGAGACGGGCGGTTCCGGCTCCTCGAAGCCCTCCGGCGGTTCCGGCTCCTCGAAGTCCTCGGGCTCCTCGAAGTCCTCCGGGTCATCGAAGTCCTCCGGGTCGTCCAACGCGAGCACCGGCGGCACCGGATCGGAGAACAGCGCGTCGGCGAGCGACTCGTCCGCATCGGAGAGCACGAGCGCCAAGAAGAAGAAGTCCGACGGCAAGAACTCGAAGAAGAAGGTCGAGGAGGAGAGCACGACCGGAACGGACGCCGCCTCCACCGCGGCCCCGATCTCGCTCGCGGCCCCCGCCGAGGAGACGACGGAGGCCGCCGCAGCGGCGACCGCGCAGGATCCCGTGCTGCAGCTCGCCGGTCCGGCCACGCTCGGCGGACTCGGACTCGCCGGAGCCGGGCTCCTCGGCTGGTGGTGGCTGCGCCGCCGGACCCAGGGTGCCGCCTCGAACCCCGACGACGGACTCTCCCTCGACTGAGCACCGAACCGACCACGACGACCATCCCCGACACGCACACACGCACAGAAAGCACACCCATGAGAACCGATAGACACAAGAAGAGAACCGCGGCCGCCGCCGCGCTGACCCTCTCGGCCGCGCTCCTCGGCGGAGCGCTGACCGCGACCGCCGCGCACGCGGAACCGGAAGCGCCGGCCTTCGACTACTTCGCGCAGAGCATCCCCGGACTGCGCACGGGCTCGGTGTTCGAATCCGTCACGTACGAGCGCTTCGAGAGCCTGCTGAAGAGCGACGGCACCTACGCGTTCCTGATCGGCGGCCCGGAGGACGAGACCGTCGCAGCCGCGGCGGCGGAGATCGACGCCGTCGCGCAGAGCTACGGCGTGGAGGCCGTCTACGCCTTCGACCCCAGGCTCGACGGCGACGCCGTGGACGTCCGCACCTCGAGCATCGCCGCGGTCGGGGCGCTGTGGACGAACCTGACCGGCAGCTACCTGAACCGCGACACGACGCCGCAGTTCGGCGAAGGCGACGACCCCTACCTCGTGATCTACGACCGTGCGCACACGATCGGCGGTGCCGAGGACCGTATCGTCGCCTCGCTCGGCGGCTCGCTGACGGCGGCCGGCCTCGACAGCGAGGGGGAGCGGCAGGCCTACCGCACCCAGGTCAGCGACATGTTCGGCGCGGTCGCATCGGGCGGGCAGGCCCAGACCGACACCCAGTCGCAGTTCGACTTCCTCAGCAACGCGGTGAACAGTCGTCACTCGACCCAGTACGTGGACGCCTCGGCCTACGGCGGAGAGATCCTGGGCGCGGAGCAGGAGCAGGACTTCGTGATCCAGTCGATCACCTACCCCGAGCTGCGCGCGCTCCTGGAGAGCCCGGGGGAGCACACGATCCTCTTCGGCGGCACCTGGTGCCACAACACCCGCGCGGTGATCCGGGACGTCAACGACGCTGCGGCCGCAGCCGGCGTGGAGACCGTCTACCTGTTCGACCTGCGCCTCGACGGACTGAGCGGCAACGTGCTGCACATCCGGGACTCGGCCTCAGCGCTCTCCCACCTCTACGGGGAGATCGCCGACGGCTACCTGACCAACCTGCGCACGCAGTACCAGGTCAGCAGTGCGAGCGCCAGCCACAAGGTCACCTACTACCCCGGCGGCGACACCGGGCTCCCGCTGCAGACCGCGAAGAAGCTCCAGGTGCCCTATCTGATCGAGTACGACGCCGACGCGACCGACCCGATCCTGAACGACTGGATCCAGGACAACGGCGACGGCACCTTCACCGAGTACATGACCGAGTTCTGGTGGGTCAACGGCCTTCCGGGCAGCCGCAACACGAACCGCTACCCGGCGACCCCGGAGGGCGACGCGAACTGGGCCGCCGAGCAGGCGAAGCAGTGGGCGTTCGGCGCCTCGGCGCTCGAAGCGCTCGACGGCTTCTTCGACCGGAGCGGCGAGGAGCAGGAGGAGCCGCCGGTCGTCCTCTCGGGCGCGACGCCGACGGTGTCGGCGAAGAAGCTCGCGGTCGGGCAGAAGCTCACGGCGAAGGCCGGGAGCTGGGGCCCGACGGGCGTCAAGCTGTCGTACCAGTGGCTGCGGAACGGGAAGGCGATCTCGAAGGCGACGAAGTCGTCCTACACGCTGACCGCGTCGGATCGCGGCAAGAAGATCTCGCTCCGGGTGACCGGTGCGCTGGCCGGCGCGGAGCCGCTGGCGCGGACCAGCAAATCGACCTCGGCCGTGAAGTACGGCGCGCTGAAGTCTGCGACCCCGAAGGTGTCGGGCACCGCGAAGGCGAAGAAGACGCTGAAGGCCAAGGCCGGGAGCTGGGGCCCGAAGGGCGTCAAGCTGTCGTACCAGTGGCTGCGGAACGGCAAGAAGATCTCGGGCGCGACGAAGTCCTCGTACAAGGTGTCGTCGAAGGACCGCGGGAAGAAGATCTCGGTGAAGGTCACCGGGAAGCTCTCCGGGTACAGCACCGTGAGCAAGACGAGCGCGAAGAAGAGCGTCAAGCGATAAGCGTTCGCAGGAACGACTGAGGGGAGGCGCCGGACGGTGCCTCCCCTCAGTCCTCGACCCTGCGGCGCAGGCCCGCTCGCCCGTGCGGTCGCGCGTACGGGCGAGCGGAGAAGCCGATCAGGATGCGCGGGTCACGATGGTCGTGCAGGGCAGCGTCTGCAGGACGCCGTGGCTCACCGAGCCCAGCAGCAGTCGCTGGATGCCCCCGCGCCCGCGGCTGCCGAGCACGATGGTGTCGGCGTCCTCGGCCGCCTGCAGCAGCGCGGCGACGGGCGGCGACTGGACGATGCGGCGCTCGATCGTCAGATCGGGGTAGCGCGAGGCGAGCCCGGCCGTGCCGATCGCGATCGCCTCGTCGGCGGCCAGCCGCTGCGACTCGACGAGCTCTTCGCTCCACAGGTACTCGAGCCCCGGCGTGAGCGGGGGCATCCACGCGTAGACCGCGATCAACGGCACACCCCGGAAGGAGGCCTCCTCGGCGGCGAAGGCGATGGCGCGCTTCGCGGAGTCGGAGCCGTCGACGCCGACGACGACGCCGGGCTTCGGATCGTCCTGCTGCTCGGCGGGGACCACCGCGACCGGGCAGTGGGCCACGGCCGCGATCTTCACCGCACGGGTGCCGAAGAAGGAGCCCGCGAACTTGTTGCCCGAGTGCGCGCCGAGGATCAGCAGATCCGCCCGCTTCGAGGCCTCCTCGACCTCGCCGATCGGGTGGCCGACCACGGCCGTTCCCGTGATGGTGCCGCCGAAGCCCGACTCGAGCGCGTACTCGCGCTCGGCCGCCAGCATCCTCTCGGAGGCCTCCTGGGCCTCGGAGAGGAACGCAACGCTCTCCGACAGGAACGAGTCGTCGGCGACGTGGAGCAGCTCCACGGAGGCGCCGCTCTGCGCGGCGCGCTTCAGACCCCAATCCAGTGCGGCGCGGCTGTGCTGCGAGCCGTCTACTCCGATGATGTACTTCTCGGCCATATCGCTGTTCTCCTGTCGCTCGGTTGCTTCGAGGTGGTCGCTGTGCTGGGAGGTGCGGGCTGCCGGGTCCGGCTCTACGCCTGGAGCGCCGGCAGGTGGGCGGGGTGGTTGCCGGCGAGCTGCTCGATGATGCGCACCACCTGGCAGCTGTAGCCGTACTCGTTGTCGTACCAGACGTAGATCACGGCGCTGTCGCCGGTGGCGACCGTGGCGAGGCCGTCGACGATGCCCGCGCGGTTCGAGCCGACGAAGTCGGTGGAGACGATCTCGGATGACTCGACGTAGTCGATCTGGGTGCGGAGCGCGCCCGTCAGCGAGACCTGCTCGAGGTGCGCGTTGATCTCCTCGCGGGTGACCTCGCGCTCGAACTGCAGGTTCAGCACCGCCATCGAGACGTCGGGCGTGGGCACGCGGATCGCATTGCCGGTGAGCTTGCCCTCGAACTCGGGCAGGGCCTTCGCGACGGCCTTCGCCGCGCCGGTCTCGGTGAGCACCATGTTCAGTGCCGCCGAGCGGCCGCGACGGTCGCCCTTGTGGAAGTTGTCGATGAGGTTCTGGTCGTTCGTGTAGGCGTGCACGGTCTCGACGTGGCCGCGCGTGACGCCGAAGGTGTCGTTGAGCACCTTGAGCACGGGGGTGATCGCGTTGGTCGTGCACGAGGCCGCCGAGACGATCGCATCGTCGCCGATGGTGTCGTTGTTCACGCCGTAGACGATGTTGAGCATGTCGCCCTTGCCGGGTGCGGTGAGCAGCACGCGGGCGATGCCCGGGTTCTGCAGGTGCTGGCCGAGCCCCTCGGCATCCCGCCAGCGGCCGGTGTTGTCGACGAGGATCGCATCCTCGATCCCGTACTGCGCGTAGTCGACGCTCGCGGGATCGTTCGAGTAGATCACCTGGATCCGCACGCCGTTCGCGAGGATCGCGTCCTCGTCCTCGAGCACCTTGATGGTGCCGTTGAACGGGCCGTGCACGGAGTCGCGGCGGAGCAGGTTCGCGCGCTTCTGCAGGTCGTTCTCGGCGCCCTTGCGCACGACGATCGCCCGCAGGTTCAAGCCGTTGCCGCTGCCGGAATGGTCGATGATGATGCGGGCGAGCAGGCGGCCGATGCGGCCGAAGCCGTAGAGGACGACGTCGGTGCCTCTGCTCGGCTGCGCGCCGAGTGCCGGGGCGAGCGTCTCGCGCAGGTAGGCGTCGAGATCCTGGCCGCTGGATGCTCGGAAGCCGTTCGCGAGCAGCGCGAGATCGATCGAGACGGGGCCGGGCTGGATCGCGGCGAGCGCCTCGACGATCGCCGAGGTCTCCTCCAGGGAGAGCTCGACTTCGTCGATCTTCCGCGCGTAGCTGTGCGCGCGGATGATGTCGATCGCGGAACGGCCGACGAGGCTGCGGCCGTGCACGGACATGACCACGTCGTGTTCGCGATAGAGCTGCCCGATCAGCGGAATCATCCGCTCCGCCAGTTCCTGCTTGGTCTTCCAGGCCTCGAGGTAGGCGTCCGCGCGCTGAATCATGTGAACGGTGGGTTCCTTTCGGATCTCGGTGTGATGGCCTGCCCGCCTGCGCTGCAGCAGCGCCTCTTCCCATTATCCCATGCGCGGGGTGCGAATGGACGGGAGCGCTCCGGCCCGCCACTCCGCACGGCGGCATCGCGCCGGCCGTCGGGTAGCCTCGACGTATGCGCGAACACACGCTTGCCGATCTGCGCCGCGTCGCCGAGTCGTTCTGGCCGGTCGGCACGGCCGAGAGCTGGGATCGCGTGGGTCTCGTCACCGGGCGCGATGATGCCCCGCTGCGCCGGGTCCTGCTCGCCGTCGATGCGGTGCGCGCGACGGTCGACGAGGCGCTCGACTGGGAGGCCGACGTGCTGCTGACGCACCATCCGCTTCTGCTGCGCGGCGTGCACACGGTGGCCGAGGACACCGCGAAGGGCGCGCTGCTCGCCTCGTTGATCCGCGGCGATTGCGCGTTGCTCGCCGCGCACACCAACGCCGATGCGCCCGAGGGCGGGGTGAGCGACGTCCTCGCTGAACGGCTGGGACTCGTCGACGCCGAGCCGCTCGAGCCCGGATCGGATCCCTCCGCCGGTATCGGGCGGGTCGGGGAGCTCGGGGAGTCGCTGACGCTGCGCGCCTTCGCCGAACGGATCGCGGCCGTGCTGCCGGGCACCGTCTCCGGTGTGCGGGTGGCGGGCGACCCTGCGCGAACCATCTCGCGCGTCGCGCTCTGCGGCGGAGCGGGGGACGGCTTCCTCGGTCACCCGCTCGTGCTCGGCGCCGACGTCTACGTCACGAGCGACCTGCGGCACCACCCGGCGCAGGAGTCGGCCGAGCAGTCGCTCGTCTCGGGCGGGCCGGCGCTCGTCGACATCTCGCACTGGGCGGCGGAGTCGCTCTGGCTGCAGGGCGCGGCCGACCGTCTCGCGACCGAGCTGCCGGGAGTCGAGTTCCGCGTCAGCTCGGTGCGGACCGACCCGTGGACGTTCGCGGTCTGAATCGAGGGAACGGGCCGGCCTGTACGCCGGGTTCTGTCCCGGCCCGCATGCGAGCCGGTGACGGTCATCTCTCTCGGCCCGCCGTTGCCGACGGGCTCTAGCGGCCTACCCGCAGACTCGGCGAGGAGCGTCGTCGCCTGCTGTCTGGCCTTGCTGCGAACGAGGTTTACCTGGCCGCCCGTGTCACCACGAGCGCCGGTGGGCTCTTACCCCACCCTTTCACCCTTACCCCGGCCGGCGAACCGACCCGGGCGGTCTGCTCTCTGTTGCACTTTCTCGCGGGTTGCCCCGGGTGGGCGTTACCCACCGTTCTCCTCTACGCAGCCCGGACGTTCCTCGGCGCGCTGCCGAAGCATCGCGACGCGACCGCCCGGCCGACCCGTTCCACCGGTAATGCTACTCGGTTTCGCCCTCGGCGACACGCACGAGGATCGCCCCGCTCTGCGGGCAGAACACGACCTCGTCGGCCGCCGCCGCTCGGAGATCGGCGAGCTCCGCCGGGGCGAGCGCCATGTTGCTGGCCTCCGAGACGTTGCCGCGCAGTCGAGCAGCGCCGACGCCGCCGCGGGCGCGGGTCCGCTCGTAGAGATCGAGCAGGTCGCGTTGCACCTCGGCGGCGAGTCCGCTGCGGGCCTCGGCCGTGCTCGCGAGCTCGGCATCGATCCCGTGCTCCGCCTCGGAGATCGCTGCGGTCAGCGTGCCGCGCCGACCGTCGACTTCCGCGAGCGCCTGCGAGACCGTCTCGAAGTTCGCCTGGGTCTCCTCATTGGCGGCCATCAGTTCGAGCTCGCGATCCTCGAGGGCGCTCTGGCGGCGCGCCAGGGTGTCGAGCTCGTCCTGCAACGCCTGAGCCTCCTTCGGCGAGGTGCTCGCCGCGAGCAGCTGGTTGTCGCGCTCCCGGCGGGCGCGGACCGTCTCGACGTCGCTCTCGAACCTGGCGATCTCGGCGTTCTGCGAATCGAGCTCGCGCTGCACGGCCATGAAGGCCTCGCGCGCCGCACTCAGCTCGCCCTGGAGGCCGGCCAGCTCGGCGCGCTGGGGCAGCTGCTCGCGGCGGCGCCGCAACCGCGCCATCGCGGTGTCGAGCTCTTGCAGGTCGAGCAGCCGCTGCTGCTGTGCGGGCGTGGCCTTCATGCCACAACCCTACCGGCACGCGTGCCCGCTCCGACGCCGCAGTTGCTCAGTAGTGCCGGGTGCGGCGTGCTCGAACCCCGCACTACTGAGCACTTGACCGTGGGCGCGGGTGTGGACCTGGGCGCGCGTGCGGGCGTGAACTTGGGCGCGGGTCGGAGCCGAGGGTAGAGGGGAACAACGCCGCAGCGCGAGACGAGGATTGACTCAGGTCGGCCATGCGCGTAATCTCACTTATGGTCAGTGTGACCATAAGTGGAACAGCTACAGCAAAGGCGAAACGAGATGCGGTGGGAGCAGATGAGCGTGACCGAACGGCGCACCATGCCGCCTGCCGTCGCGGTATCTACGGTCGCTTTCGCGCTTCATCCGCCGGCCGGAGCGGAGCAGGGAGGCTCGTCTTTAGCGCACGACGCCGCCATGCTCTGGATCCCGCTCGTGCGGAGAACGCGAATGCCGTTCCGCGGCCTGTGGGCCCTGCCAGGCGGGCCGACGCAGTGGGACGAGACGCTCACCGGCACCGCACTGCGCACGCTCGTGAGCGCCGTTCAGCGCGCTCCCGGATACCTCGAGCAGCTCTACTCCTTCGGTGGGATCGAGCGCTCGGCCAACGCTCAGCGGCTCGTGACGATCGCCTACTGGGCGCTCTACGGAGAATCGGGCTCCGCGGACGGGCAGGGTCAACCCGATCCGAACGTCGCCTGGTTCTCCGCCGACGCCCTGCCGGAGCTGGCATTCGACCACGCCGAGATCGCGGACTACGCGCTCGCGCGTCTGCGCTCGAAGACGGAGTACGCGGCCGTCGCGCATCGTTTTCTCGGCGAGACCTTCACGCTCGCGCGACTGCGCTCGGTGCACGAGGCGGTGCGCGGGAGGCCCGTGGATCCCGCGAACTTCCGCCGTCAGGCGCTCGCCCAGGGCAATCTGATCGACACGGGACTCGTCGAGACCGGTGCCGCGCATCGCCCCGCACGCCTCTACCGCTTCGCCGCTGCGGCCGAGCCGCCTGCAGCGAGCGCCTGAATCCGAGCGTCGGGAACAGGACATGGCGGACCGCCGGCGACCGCCGATCCGGAGCATCACGAAATGCCACATCGAGAGCAGGGAACATGCAATGACGAGCGTGCAGGAACTCATCCGCGACGCCGCCGATCGAGAATCGCGCGAGGCTCGCACGCCCGCGCACCGGCGCCCCATCGCCTTGCGCTCGACGGGCGCATCGAGCTGCGACGCCGGGCTGGCGGAGGATCCGTGGGTGATCGACCGGCAGGCGGGATACGGGCCGGGATCCTCAGCGGCCGACGTGATTCCCGGTGATGCGCCGACACAGGGGCCGCTGCCCACCCGCTACACGGACGCCGACGAGGAGACGCTTCACGACTGGATCGTCGCCGCCAAGGCGGAGCTCGGCGAGCGGGTGCGGATCCTCGGCCACTTCTATCAGCGCGACGAGATCGTGAGGTACGCCGACTTCGTGGGCGACTCCTTCATGCTCGCGCAGGCGGCGACGCGCCACCCCGAGGCCGAGACGTTCGTCTTCTGCGGGGTTCACTTCATGGCAGAGACCGCCGACATCCTCTCGGGGCCGACGCAATCCGTCGTGCTGCCCAACCTCGCGGCGGGCTGCTCGATGGCAGATATGGCGACGATCGATCAGGTCGAGGGCTGCTGGCGCGAGCTCTGCGCCGTGCTCGGCGATGGGCCCGACGCGGATGGCCGGCAGCCGGTGATCCCCGTGACGTACATGAACTCCTCGGCGGCGATCAAGGCCTTCTGCGGGCGGAACGGCGGCATCGTCTGCACGTCGTCGAACGCGCGGACCGTGCTGGACTGGGCGTTCGCACGGGGGAGACGAGTCGTGTTCTTCCCGGACCAGCATCTCGGGCGGAACACGGCGAAGGCGATGGGGGTCGCAGAGAGTGACATGCCGCTTTGGCGCCCGCACCTGCTGAACGGCGGCAACACCGTGGAGCAGCTGCGCGACGCGAAGGTGATCCTCTGGAACGGCTTCTGCTCGGTGCACAAGCGCTTCACGGTCGAGCAGATCGAGCGTGCGAGAGCCGAGTATCCGGGCGTGCGCGTCATCGTGCACCCCGAATGCCCGGCGCCCGTGGTCGAGGCCGCCGACGGGGCGGGCTCCACCGAGTACATCCGCAAGCAGATCGAGGCGGCGTCGCCGGGCGACGTGATCGCGGTGGGCACCGAGATCAACCTCGTGAACCGTCTGCAGGGGGAGCACCCCGAGCTCACCGTGTTCTGCCTCGACCCGGTGGTGTGCCCGTGCTCGACGATGTACCGGATCCACCCCGCCTACCTCGCCTGGACCCTCGAGTCGCTCGTCGCCGGCGCCGTGCCGAACCGCATCGCCGTCGCGAGCACCGTCGCGACCGACGCGCGAGTCGCCCTCGAGCGGATGCTCGCGGCCCGGCCGTGATCCTCGTCATCGGAGCTGGGGTCGCTGGGCTCTCCTGCGCCATCGCGGCCTTGCGGT
>NZ_JBHSRW010000025.1:0-20470 GCF_042659205.1 Leucobacter soli | reverse complement strand
GGGCGTCCGCTTCGGGCGCCTGCACCACGGCCAGCTCGACCGGAGTCTTCTGGGAGGCCTTCGCCGCGGTCTTCGCGCCGCGTACGCCGATCAGCGCGCCGCCGAGCAGCGTCAGGAGCTCGGCGTCGGCCTCGGCGCCGGCGAGTTCGCGGAGCTCCTCCGCGACGGGCCAGGCGGCGGTGTGCACCGAACCCTCGTTGAACCAGGACCAGGTCTCCTCGGTCGCGTACGGCAGGAACGGGGCGAGCAGACGGACGAAGACCGACAGGGCGGCGCGCAGCGCGGTGACCGCCGAGGCCTGCGCCTCGGGATCCTCGGCGCTCGAGGCGCCGTGCGCGCGCTCCTTGACCAATTCCAGGTAGTCGTCGCAGAAGGTCCAGAAGAACGACTCGGTCAGCTCGAGCGCCCGTGCATGATCGTAGGCGTCGAATGCGCGAGTCGAGTCCTCGACCACTCTGGCGAGCGCCGCCAGCATCGATCGGTCCAGCGGCTCGGTCACGGAACCGACGCCGGATGCCTCGAAGCCCAGCGTGAACTTCGCCGCGTTCAGCAGCTTGATCGCGAGCCTGCGGCCGATCTTGATCTGCGTGGGGTTCTGCGGGTCGAAGGCCGCATCGGTGCCGAGTCTGGCCGAGGCCGCCCAGTAGCGCACGGCGTCGGAACCGTGCTGTTCCAGCATGCCGGCCGGGGTGACGACGTTCCCCTTGGACTTCGACATCTTCTTGCGGTCGGGATCGAGGATCCAGCCCGAGATCCCGGCGTGCCGCCACGGCAGCCGGCCCGCCTCGAGCTCACTGCGCAGCAGCGTCGAGAAGAGCCAGGTGCGGATGATGTCCTGCCCCTGCGGGCGCAGGTCGTAGGGGTACACCAGGTCGAACAGTTCTCCGTCGGATTCCCATTTGCCCGCGAGCTGCGGGGTGAGCGACGACGTGGCCCAGGTATCCATGACGTCGAGCTCGCCCTGGAAGCCGCCGGGAACGCCGCGCTGCTCGGCGTGGTACCCCGCCGGCACGTCGACCGACGGGTCCACGGGCAGTGCATTCTCGGCGGGGAGGATCGGCTGGTCGAAGACGGGATTCCCTTCGGCGTCGAGCGGGTACCAGACCGGGATCGGCACGCCGAAGAAGCGCTGGCGGGAGATGAGCCAGTCGCCCGAGAGGCCTTCGACCCAGTTCTCGTAGCGCACCCGCATGAAGTCGGGGTGCCACTCGAGGTCGCGGCCGTGAGCGAGAAGGCGCTCGCGCAGGCCCTCGTCGCGCGCACCGTTGGCGATGTACCACTGGCGGGTCGAGACGATCTCGAGGGGGCGATCACCCTTCTCGAAGAACTTGACCGGGTGGGTGATCTTGCGGATCTCGCCCTGCAGCTCTCCGCTCGCCTGGAGCAGCTCGACCACGGTCTGCTTCGCGCTGAACACGGTCTTGCCGGCGATCTGCGCGTACGCATCGCGGCCCTGTTCCGAGACGATCGCCTCGGGCGCCTCGGTGAGCACGCGGCCGTCGAAGCCGAGGATCGCGCGGTTCGGGAGGTCGAGCTCGCGCCACCAGACGACGTCGGTCACGTCGCCGAAGGTGCAGATCATGGCGATGCCGGTGCCCTTGTCGGGCTGGGCGAGGTGGTGCGCGACGATCGGCACCTCGACGTCGAAGAGCGGTGTGCGCACGGTCGAGCCGAAGAGCGGCTGGTAGCGCTCGTCGTCGGGGTGCGCGACGAGGGCGACGCAGGCGGCGAGCAGTTCGGGCCGCGTGGTGTCGATGAGGATGTCACCGCTGCCGTCGCTCTTGTGGAAGGCGATCGCGTGGTACGCGCCCGGCTGCTCGCGGTCCTCGAGCTCGGCCTGAGCGACCGCGGTGCGGAAGGTCACGTCCCACAGCGTGGGCGCCTGCGCCTGGTAGGCCTCGCCGCGCTGCACATTGCGCACGAAGGCGAGTTGCGAGGCGCGCAGCGACTCGTCGCCGATCGTGCGGTAGGTCTGATTCCAGTCGACCGAGAGGCCGAGGGTGCGCCAGAGCGCCTCGAACTGCTGCTCGTCCTCGACGGTCAGCCGCTCGCACAGCTCGATGAAGTTGCGACGCGAGATCGGCTGCTGGTCTGCGGCCTTGATGCTCTTGCCGTCGCCGCCCTCGTGCGGCGGTACGAAGCCCTCGACGTAGGGGAGCGACGGGTCGCAGCGCACGCCGTAGTAGTTCTGCACGCGGCGCTCGGTCGGCAGGCCGTTGTCGTCCCAGCCCATCGGGTAGAAGACGCGCTTGCCGCGCATGCGCTGGAAGCGCGCGACGGTGTCGGTGTGGGTGTACGAGAAGACGTGCCCGACGTGCAGCGAACCGGAGGCCGTGGGCGGGGGAGTGTCGATGCTGTAGACGTCGTCACGGCTCGCGCCCTCGCGGGAGAAGGCGTAGGTGCCCTGGGCCTCCCAGATCGCGCCCCACTTGGCTTCAAGACCTTCGAGGGCCGGCTTGTCGGGGATCGCGCTCATGCAGGGCTCCGTCTTCGCTATGGGCGGCACCGCGTCGTCGGGCGCCGCGCAGCGGGCCCTGGTGCCTGATGGTCAACCGTTACAGTCTACCGGCCCCGCGCGATCCGGGACCGACGGCGCGCGACCCGGCCGGGCGCGGTGGATCTGAACCGCGCCCGGTTCGGCCGAAGGGCGACCGAGAGGCGGGCGAAAGGCGAGAAAGTGCTGCTATTCGACTGCAGAACAGCCTTTTCTCGCCTCTCGGATGCCTCACCCGGAGCGAGCCTGCCTCGGGCGGCGACGTATGGGCGAGTTCGGCGCGCGTTTGCATCGCGCTCCGATCCTCGCAAGAGTGGAACGGCACGTCTTGCAACCGATCGACCGGAACGGATGAGTGATCCAGATGAACGACCACGTCGCCTCAGCAGGTGCAGAGCGAGGCGAACCCGAGGATCCTCGCCACGACACCGATGGGTTCGAGGCGCTCTTCCCCGCGGACCCCACTCTTCCGGAGACCGTGCATCTGCACGAGGCCGTGCAGATCGCCGACGAGGATTCCGACGAGCGCATCACCGCGAAGCTCCGCAGTCAGGGGGTGCGCATCGGCAGGGGCATGATCTTGCCGCGCGTCTTCTGGCCGGCGATCCTCGTCGTGCTCGGTGTGGCGGTGTTCGCGATCGTGCTCCCCGACGCGACCGACACCGCGTTCTCGAGCGCCCAGAACTGGATCGTCGCGCACCTGGACTGGTACTACATGCTGATCATCGCGGTGTTCATCGTGGTCGCGGTGAGCATCGCAGTGTCACGGCTGGGTCGGATCAAGCTCGGGCGGGACGACGACGAGCCCGAGTTCGGCGTCCTGACCTGGTTCTCGATGCTCTTCGCGGCGGGCATGGGTATCGGCCTCGTCTTCTACGGTGTGGGAGAGCCCTTGATCTACGCGACGGTCGCGCCGAAACCCGGCTGGTCCGGGGATCAGGCCGAGCTCGCCGGGCTCGCGATGGCGCAGACCTTCATCCACTGGGGCCTGCACCCCTGGGCGATCTATGCGGTCATCGGTCTCGCCGTGGCCTACGCCATCCACCGCCGCGGCCGACCGGTGTCGATCCGCTGGTCCCTCGAGCCGCTCTTCGGCGAGCGGGTGAAGGGCTGGGTGGGCGACGTGATCGACGTGCTCGCCATCTTCGGCACCGTCTTCGGCGTCGCGACCTCACTGGGGCTCGGAGTGCAGCAGATCTCGGCCGGCATGGCCGCCATCGGCATCGTCGACCAGGCGGACCACGGGCTGCTCGTGATCCTCATCGTCGTGATCACCTTCATCGCGACCCTCTCGGTGGTGAGCGGCATCGGCGCCGGCATGAAGTGGCTCTCGAACATCAACCTGTCGCTCGCCGGGCTGATGCTGATCAGCGTCCTGCTGCTCGGCCCCACCCTCTTCCTGCTGCAGAACCTGACCGAGTCGATCGGCGTCTACCTCGCGAACTTCATGGCGATGACCTTCGACGTGGGCGCGTTCCAACGGGGTGAGGCGACGGCCTGGTTCGCGGACTGGACCATCTTCTACTGGGGATGGTGGATCTCGTGGTCGCCCTTCGTCGGCATCTTCATCGCGCGCATCTCGCGCGGACGTACCGTGCGCGAGTTCATCGCCGGTGTGATGCTCGTGCCGACCCTCGTCGGCTTCCTGTGGTTCTCGGTGATGGGCGGCTCGGGCCTGTTCCGCCAGCTCTTCGGCGCGGGCGACCTGGTCGAGGAAGGATCCGTGAACGTGGAGCACGCGCTCTTCGCAGTGCTCGGCGACCTGCCGCTCGGGCAGATCTTCTCGGTGCTCGCGATCATCCTGATCGCCATCTTCTTCATCACCTCCTCCGACTCGGGCTCGCTGGTCGTCGACATGCTGGCCTCGGGCGGGCACCCGAACCCGCCGACCTGGTCGCGCGTCCTATGGTCGGTGCTCGAAGGCCTGATCGCCGCCGCGCTGCTGCTGGCCGGTGGGTTGCAATCGTTGCAGGCCGCCGCGCTCGCCACGGCGCTGCCCTTCAGCGTGATCCTGCTCCTCATGTGCTGGGCGACCGTCCGGGCGCTGCGAGTGGACTACCGCGTACTCGACCGGGCCGAGCGCATGGAGCGCGTCGACCACCTCACCGCGCACATCGCGGAGGATCTCGCGGGCTCGTTCGATCGACTGCCCGAGGTAGGCTCGTACATCGACGACCGCATCGACTACCGGCTCTCGCGGAGCCGGGGCCTGCGAGGGAGGCGAAAAGAGAGCGAGAACCCGGGGCCCCGATAGGTCGTGCGGATCGTCCCCGTCGATCATCTGCGCTAGAATCGCTCGCAGCGACTACGATCCGGCCATCACCGGGGAGTCTTCGGAAGAACGGCGGACCGGGCCCGGCACGGGCCGCCCAGTAGAACCGAACGGGTACGGCCCGTGACAGCCGAACGAAGTGGCCGGGCTCAGTACCGGCAAGCGGGGTGGTACCGCGGACGGAACGATTCGGAGGATCGGCCGTTCGTCCCGGCGCGAGCAGACACGTGAGCCCGGAGAAGCAGATGCCCTACCCCAAACAGACGAGCGCCAGGACCCCGAAGCACGCCGAGCCCGGCACCGCGTTCGGCGTCACCGCGTCGCCGTCGTTCCCGCAGATCGAGCTCCGCGTGCTCGACTACTGGAAGGCCGACGGCACGTTCCGAGAGTCGATCCGGCAGCGGGAGGGCTGCGAGGAGTGGGTCTTCAACGACGGTCCGCCGTTCGCGAACGGCCTGCCGCACTACGGGCATCTGCTCACCGGCTACGCGAAGGACGTGTTCCCTCGCTTCCAGACGATGCGCGGGAAGAAGGTCGAGCGCCGCTTCGGCTGGGACACCCACGGCCTGCCGGCCGAGCTCGAAGCGATGAAACAGCTCGGCATCACCGAGAAGAGCGAGATCGAGGCGATGGGCATCGCCGAGTTCAACGCGAAGGCCCGCGAATCGGTGCTGCAGTACACGCGCGAGTGGGAGGAGTACGTCACCCGCCAGGCGCGCTGGGTCGACTTCGAAAACGACTACAAGACGCTCAACCTCGGCTACATGGAGAGCGTCATCTGGGCGTTCAAGCAGCTCTACGACAAGGATCTCGCCCACGAGGGGCACCGGGTGCTGCCCTACTGCTGGCGCGACGAGACGCCGCTCTCGAATCACGAGCTGCGCATGGACGACGACGTGTACCAGATGCGGCAGGATCCCTCGGTCACCGTGACGTTCCCACTGACCGGGTCGAAGGCCGCGGAACTCGGCCTCGAGGGCGCCAGGGCCCTGGCGTGGACGACGACGCCCTGGACGCTCCCGACGAACGCCGCGCTCGCGGTCGGGCCGGCGATCGACTACGCGGTGGTGCCCGCGGGCCCCGCCGGGGCCGCCGACGGGGGCGAAGCGGGTGCGGCGCAGTACGTGCTCGCCGCCGATCTGCTCGGCAACTACGCGAAGGATCTCGGCTACGAGAGCGCGGACGCCGCGCGGGAGGCGATCCTGCGCACCATCGCCGGCGCTGAGCTCGCCGGCATGAGCTACCAGCGCCTCTTCGACTACTTCGCCGACACCGAAGTCTGGGGGACCGAGACCTGCTGGCGGATCCTCGTCGACGACTACGTCACGACAACGGACGGCACCGGCATCGTCCACCAGTCGCCCGCCTACGGCGAGGACGATCTGCGCATCACGAGCGCGGCCGGCATGCCCACCATCGTGAGCGTCGACGAGGGCGGGCGCTTCATCCCCGCCGTGACCGATGTCGCGGGCGAACTCTGGATGGACGCGAACCGCCCCCTGATCCGCCTGATCCGGGAGCGGGGCCGCCTGCTGCGCGAGGCCAGCTACGAGCACAGCTATCCGCACTGCTGGCGCTGCCGCAACCCGCTCATCTACAAGGCGGTCTCGAGCTGGTTCGTGCGCGTCGATCCGATCAAGCAGCGCATGCTCGAGACCAACGAGGACATCACCTGGGTGCCCGCGAACGTGAAGCACGGCCAGTTCGGCAAGTGGCTCGAGGGCGCCCGGGACTGGTCGGTGAGCCGCAACCGCTACTGGGGCAGCCCGATCCCGGTGTGGAAGAGCGACGATCCCGAGCATCCGCGGATCGACGTCTACGGCTCGCTCGCCGAGCTGGAGCAGGACTTCGGCGAGCTACCGGTCAACGCGGACGGCGAGGTGGATCTGCACCGCCCGTTCATCGATTCGCTGACCCGGCCGAACCCCGACGACCCGACGGGGCGCTCGACCATGCGGCGCATCGAGGACGTCTTCGACGTCTGGTTCGACTCCGGCTCGATGCCGTTCGCCCAGGTGCACTACCCCTTCGAGAACCGGGAGTGGTTCGACACTCACCAGCCGGCCGACTTCATCGTCGAGTACATCGGCCAGACCCGTGGCTGGTTCTACGTGCAGCACGTGCTCGCGACCGCGCTCTTCGACCGCCCGGCGTTCACGAGCGTGATCAGCCACGGCATCGTGCTCGGCAGCGACGGCAACAAGATGTCGAAGAGCCTGCGCAACTACCCCGACGTGAACGAGGTCTTCGATCGCGACGGCTCCGACGCGATGCGCTGGTTCCTGATGGCCTCGCCCGTGGTGCGCGGAGGCAACCTCGTCGTGACCGAGGAGGGCATCCGCGAGGGCGTGCGCCAGTTCATCCTGCCGCTCTGGAACAGCTGGTACTTCTTCTCGCTCTACGCGAACGCCGACGGCGCCGAGGGCCGTCGCCGCACGGATAGCGACGACCCGCTCGACCGCTACATCCTGTCGAAGACCGGCCGGCTGATCCGCGACGTCGAGGCGCACCTCGATGCCCTCGACACGACCTCGGCGGCCGAGGCTCTGCGCGACTACGCCGAGGTGCTCACGAATTGGTACGTGCGGCGGTCGCGCGATCGCTTCTGGGCGGGAACCTCGGGCGAGCACGGTGATGCCGCGAACCAGCAGGCCTTCGACACCCTCTACACGGTGCTCGAAACCGTCGCCCGCGTCGCGGCGCCCATGATGCCGCTCACCGCGGAGGAGATCTGGCGGGGGCTCACGGGCGGTCGCTCGGTGCACCTCGAGGACTGGCCCGACGCCGATGAGTTCCCGGACGACGCGGAGCTCGTGGCGGCCATGGACGAGCTCCGTCAGATCACCTCGCAGGCGCTCGCGCTGCGCAAGGCGAACCGGCTCCGCGTGCGGCTTCCGCTCGCGAAGCTGCAGGTGGTGACCGCCCGCAAGCACGCGCTGGAGCCGTTCACCCAGATCCTCCGCGAGGAGCTGAACGTCAAGAAGGTGAAGCTCAAGCGGTTGAAGGAGGGCGGTTCCGGCGAGCCGAGCAGTGCGGAGAAGTACGGCGTCGTGCAGACACTCGCGGTCAACGCGCGCGCCGCCGGTCCGCGCCTCGGCAAGCGGGTGCAGGAGGCGATCAAGGCAGCCAAGTCGGGGGAGTGGAGCGAGGACGACGGCGTAGTGATCGCCGGAGGCATCGCTCTCGAGCCCGGCGAGTACGAGCTGACCCTCAGCACCGGAACCGGGAACGACGAGGCGGGGAAGGATCGCGACGCGATCGGCCTGCTGCCCGGCGGCGGCTTCGTGCTGCTGCGCACCGAGACCACGCCGGAGCTGGAGGCCGAGGGCATCGCCCGCGACGCGATCCGCGCGGTTCAGGAGGCGCGGAAGGGCGCCGGGCTGGACGTGAGCGACCGGATCGGGCTGGTGCTCGCGGTCGCGCCGGAATTCGCCGCGGCGCTCGAGACCCACGCCGAGTTGATCGCCGGGGAGACCCTCGCCGCGGAGCTGACCGTGCAGACTGCGCCGACGGGCACGGCGCCGACGGGCACGGCGATCGCGGAGGGCGATTCCGTCGGGGCTCCCGGAACCTTCACGACGTTTTCCGCCGCGCTCGGGACCGAGAAGGGTAACCTGAATATCACCATCCGTGCCGTGGAGAGGGGCGAGCGATGACGGGCGCCGAACGAGCCGCGCAGCGCGTCTACGACGCCCTGCTGACACGGGTAGGGGAGGCGCATCCGCGGCCCAGGATCGAGCCCGTGCGCCGACTCGCCGAACTCGCAGGCACGCCCCAGCTGTCGTATCCGGTGATCCAGATCGCCGGGACCAACGGCAAGACCTCGACCAGTCGGGCCATCGACGCGCTCCTGCGCGCGCACGGACTGCGCACCGGCCTGTTCAGCAGTCCGCACCTGGTGAGTTTCACCGAGCGCTTCCAGATCGACGGCGAACCCGTCGGAGGCAACGCGCTCGCGGACGCCTGGGAGGAGCTGCAGCTCCCCCTGCAGGTCGTCGACGCCGAGCTTGCCGTCGACGGCCAGGGGCCGATCACCTTCTTCGAAGCGCTCGCCGTGCTCGCCTTCGCGCTCTTCGCCGACGCGCCCATCGACGTCGCGGTGGTCGAGGTCGGCATGGGCGGGGAGTGGGACGCGACGAACATAGCGGATGCCGAGGTCGCGGTGTTCGCGCCGATCGATCTCGACCACACTTCCGTGCTCGGCGCCGATGTCGCCACGATCGCCCGGACGAAGGCCGGCATCGTGAAGCCCGCATCGACCGTCGTGACCGCGGCCCAGGCGCCTGAGGCGCTCGCCGAGCTCATCGAGGCCGCCGAGAACGCCGACGCCCGGCTCTACGTCTTCGGCCGGGACTTCGCGCTGCTCGACGATCGTCTGGCCGTCGGTGGACGGCAGATCGCGGTGCGCGGCTTCCACGGGCACGAGTACGATCCGGCGTTCGTCCCGCTCTTCGGCCACCATCAGGCGGAGAACGTCGCACTCGCCATCGCGGCGGTCGAGGCGTTCCTCGGGGCCGAGCGCCCGATTCCGGAAGAGGTCGTCGAGGAGGCGCTCGGCGGGCTCACCTCGCCCGGACGCCTCCAGCTCATCGGCAGTGAACCCGTCGTGTACGTCGACGCCGCGCACAACCCGCACGGGGCGGAGGCGCTGGCCCGCGCGGTCACGGAGTCCTTCAACTTCTCGGAGGTCGCCCTCGTCGTCGGCTCCCTCGCGGACAAGGACACGGCCGGGGTCTTCGAGGAGCTCGCCCCGATCGCCGATCTCGTCTACGCGGTGCCGGTCGACTCGCCGCGCTCCCTGCCCGTGGACGACGTCGTCGACCTCGCCGAGGGCGCCTTCCTCGACGTCCCGGTCGAGCCGGCCGAGAGCCTCACGGAGGCGCTCGAGGTCGCCCGCGAGTGGGCGGTGCGGGATCGGCGTCGCGCAGTGCTCGTCGTGGGCTCCGTGCTGCTCGCCGGCGAGGCGATCGCGCTCTCCCGCAGCGAGGGCTGGGGGGTCGCATGAGCGCGGATCCTGCGCAGCGATCGGACGACGAGGAGCTGCCTCTCTCTCCCTCCGAGACGCTGGCTCACAACTCCGCGATGCGAGTCGCCGGCGCGACCCGGGACGGCCGCGACCCGGAGGCGAGGACGCAGCGCGCGCTCGCCTCGATCGTGCTCGGGTTCGAGCTGATCGTCGTCGTCCTCATCG
The DNA here is from genome assembly GCF_042659205.1 of Leucobacter soli. Classification (NCBI taxonomy): domain Bacteria; kingdom Bacillati; phylum Actinomycetota; class Actinomycetes; order Micrococcales; family Microbacteriaceae; genus Leucobacter; species Leucobacter soli. Next base: position 10,513 of record NZ_JBHSRW010000025.1, on the reverse strand, counting down.
GGCTCTCGATCTTCGGCCTCGCGCTCCTCGAACCCCGCGAGCTCGGGCTCTGGATCGCCGGCGGCCTCGCGCTCGCCTGCCTGCTCGGGCTCGGTTTCATGCGCATGGGCCGCATCGGCATCGCAATCGGCTGGCTCGTGCACCTGCTCATGCTCGCCACGGCGATCATCATGCCGATGGCGCTCGTTGTGGGCGTCATCTTCACGGCGCTCTGGGTGTACTGCATGGTCAAGGGCGCGCAGATCGACCGCCAGCGCGCGGCCTGGCTCGCCGCGCAGTGAACGCGGGGGTTACGGACCCGCCGGGCGCGCTAAGCTGGGTCGCCGGACCCCGGAAACGATCGAAGGAGCCCCTCTTGTCGCACGAAGAAACCCTGATCCTCGTGAAGCCCGACGGCGTGAAGCGCGGTCTCACCGGTGAGATCCTGCGCCGCATCGAGGCGAAGGGCTACGTCCTCGTGGACCTGAAGATGGTTCAGGCGGATCGCGATCTGCTGACCTCGCACTACGCCGAGCACGAGGGCAAGCCCTTCTTCGAGCCCCTGGTCGAGTTCATGAGCTCCGGTCCGACCGTCGCGATCCGCGCGGCGGGCGACCGGGTCATCGAGGGCTTCCGTTCGCTCGCCGGCGCGACGGACCCGACCACCGCGGCGCCCGGGACGATCCGCGGCGACCTCGGGCGCGACTGGGGTCTCAACGTGCAGCAGAACCTGGTGCACGGCAGCGACAGCACGCTGAGCGCGGAGCGCGAGCTCGCCCTCTGGTTCGGCTGATCGCCCGCTCGCCGCGGCGGTCAGGCCTCAGGCGAGCCGGCGGCGCACGGCTTCGAGCAGTCCGGTCGGATCGTCGCTCCAGAAGCGCAAACGCGTGATGGTGTGGCTGCCGCCCTTCGGGAACAATCCGGGCAGCGTGATCTCCGTCGGCGCTTCGAAGACGATCTCGATGTTGGTCTCGTTGCCGATGCGGATCGCGCAGATGCGCTCGCCGTCCTCGTCGAAGACCTTGCCCGGCTTCCGTTCGGGGTCGTTCGGGTCGAATATCGTGCCGTGGCGGCGGATCGACGCGAAGTCGCGCCACGGCACGAGCACGTCGAGCTCGAGGCCCTCGCGGATGCGGATGCCCTCGGGGCCGACGGTGTGCGGGCGCGTGAGATAGGCGCAGAGCAGGCCGATCATTCAGGTGACGCCCCAGACGCCGATGATGAGGAACGTGATGCGCACCACGGGCCAGCGGTGCACGATCGCGTCGACGATCGGGATCTCGACGGTCGAGAGCACCATGAAGATGATCAGAACCGTGAGGACCGGGCGATGGTAGCGGAAGCCGACCGCGCCCTCGGCGATCTTCGGGCGGCGCGCGGCCCAGCGCCAGAGGCTCTCGTAGATGCGCAACTCCACCCGGAGCGCTCGGACGGCGAGGCTCTTCGCGCGGGCCCAGGTGCTCGGCCGTGGCGCGGGGGAGCGTTCAACGTCGACCATGCTCCGCCTGCGTTCCACCGTTCTCGGTCTCGACGTCGGCGTACGACGCGCTCTCCGATTCGATCAACTCGTCGAGACGCTCCATCACTGCGCTCAGGCCGCGCTCGAACGCCGCGCGATCCGACGCGTCGACCGCGCCGATCAGGTCGTCCGTGAGCCGCCGGTGATCCTCGCGCATCCGTCCCATCATCGCGGCGGCAGCCGGAGTCAATGAGACGAGCACGGCCCGCCCGTCCTCGGGGTGCGCGCGGCGCTCGACGTAGCCGGCGGCGGCCAGACCGTCGACGAGTGCGGAGACGCTTCGCGGCGTCGTGCCGAGCTCCTCGGAGAGCCGCTGCTGGGTCGCCGGGCCGGTGCCGATGAGCACCCAGAGCGCGTGCACCCGCGTCGGCGTGAGCGCCGTGCCGGCGAAGGCCCGCTGCATATCGTGGTCGAGCATCGCTCCGATCGCCAGCAGGCGATCGAGCACGGTGATTTCCATACGTCGCAGTCTAGCAATTAATTACAGTATGTAACGATATGGAATGCGGCCTGCGCGTTCCGCGAACGCGGGCACGTTTGTCGGCGGTGCGGAGTAGCCTCGAGACCATGGAAGCCACCCGCAGCGTACGCCCCTTCGAGGTCATCAGCGAGTACGAGCCGAGCGGCGATCAGCCCCAGGCGATCGCCGAACTCGCGCAGCGCATCAACGCGGGGGAGACCGACGTCGTGCTGCTCGGCGCCACCGGCACGGGCAAATCGGCGACGACGGCCTGGCTGATCGAGGCCGTGCAGCGCCCCACGCTCGTGCTGGCCCACAACAAGACGCTCGCCGCGCAGCTGGCCAACGAGTTCCGCCAGCTGCTGCCGAACAACTCGGTGGAGTACTTCGTCTCGTACTACGACTACTACCAGCCTGAGGCCTACGTGCCCCAGACCGACACCTTCATCGAGAAGGACAGCTCGGTCAACGCCGAGGTCGAACGCCTGCGCCACTCGACGACCAACGCCCTGCTCAGCCGACGCGACACGGTCGTCGTCTCGACCGTCTCCTGCATCTACGGCCTCGGGAAGCCCGAGGAGTACTACGAGGCGATGGTGCCGCTCGCCGTGGGGGATCGGCTCGACCGGGACGTCCTCCTGCGCCGATTCGTCGACATGCAGTACCAGCGCAACGACATCGAGTTCGTGCGCGGCAACTTCCGAGTGCGAGGCGACACGGTCGAGATCATCCCGATGTACGAGGAGCTGGCGATCCGCATCGAGTTCTTCGGCGACGAGATCGAGGCGCTCTACTATTTGCATCCGGTGAGCGGCGAGGTGATGAAGCAGGTCGAGACGGTGTCGGTGTTCCCGGGATCCCACTACGTGGCGAGCCGCAACGTGATGAATCGTGCCATGGGCACCATCGCCGAGGAGCTCGACTGGCGCACGAAGGAGCTGAAGCAGCAGAACAAGCTCGTCGAGGAGCAGCGGCTGCGCATGCGCACCACCTTCGACCTCGAGATGATGGAGCAGATCGGCTTCTGCAGCGGCATCGAGAACTACTCCCGCCACATCGACGGGCGCGCGCCGGGCGAGGCCCCGCACTGCCTGCTCGACTACTTCCCCGACGACTTCCTCATGGTGATCGACGAATCCCACGCGACCGTTCCGCAGATCGGCGCCATGTACGAGGGCGACGCCTCCCGCAAGCGCACCCTCGTGGAGCACGGGTTCCGCCTGCCCAGCGCGCTCGACAACCGGCCGCTGAAGTTCAGCGAGTTCAAGGAACGCGTCGGGCAGACGGTCTACCTCTCGGCGACCCCCGGATCATATGAGCTCGGCCTGGCCGATGGCGTGGTCGAACAGATCATCCGCCCGACGGGACTGATCGATCCTCGAATCGTGGTGAAACCGAGCGAGGGGCAGATCGACGACCTGCTCGAGGAGGTCCGGCGCCGAGCCGAGCGCGACGAGCGGGTGCTCGTCACCACGCTCACGAAGAAGATGGCCGAGCAGCTGACCACGTTCATGGAGGAGGCCGGCGTGCGGGTGCGCTACCTGCACAGCGATGTCGACACCCTCCGCCGCGTCGAACTGCTCACCGAGCTGCGCGCCGGCGTCTTCGACGTCCTCGTCGGCATCAACCTCCTGCGAGAGGGACTCGATCTGCCCGAGGTCTCGCTCGTCAGCATCCTCGACGCGGACAAGGAGGGCTTCCTGAGATCCTCCACCTCGCTCATTCAGACCATCGGTCGCGCGGCCCGCAACGTGAGCGGCGAGGTGCACATGTACGCCGACACCGTCACGCGGTCCATGCGCGAAGCGATCGACGAGACGAACCGCCGTCGGGAGAAGCAGATCGCGTACAACGAGGAGCACGGCATCGACCCCCAGCCGCTGCGCAAGAAGATCGGCGACATCACCGAGATGCTCGGCCGCGAGGCCGCCGACAGCGAGGAACTGCTCTCGCGCACCTCGAAGCACGCCCAGAAGGGCTCGGCGCAACGGGCCAAGGGCAAATCCGCCGCACGCGCGGGCGCCATCGGCGCGGAGGGCGCGCAGAAGCTCGAGGAGCTCGTCTCGGAGCTCACCGAGCAGATGCTCTCCGCCGCGGAGGAGCTCAAGTTCGAGCTCGCCGCACGACTGCGGGACGAGGTCGCGGAGCTCAAGCGCGAACTCCGCAGCATGGATGCGGCTGGGCACCGTTGACGCCCTGCGCCGAACCGCTCCTCGACGCCGCCGCGATCGCTCATCGCCTGACGCCGCGAAAGTCGAACAAAGATTCGATTCGCAGGCCGAGCGCCGCTAGGATGGACGGGTGAGTTCGACGCCTTCCCAGCCCCAGATCACGAGTCGCGACACCCAGGCGCGCATCAGCGTTCGGGGGGCCCGGGTCCACAACCTGCGAGATGTCGACCTGTCCATCCCGCGCGACTCGATGGTGGTCTTCACCGGGCTCTCCGGCAGCGGCAAGTCGAGTCTCGCCTTCGACACCATCTTCGCGGAGGGGCAGCGGCGGTATGTCGAGAGCCTCAGCGCCTATGCCCGGCAGTTCCTCGGGCAGGTCGACCGGCCGGATGTCGACTTCATCGAGGGGCTGAGCCCGGCCGTCAGCATCGATCAGAAGTCGACGAACCGCAACCCGCGCTCCACGGTGGGCACGATCACCGAGATCTACGACTACATGCGACTGCTGTGGGCGCGCATCGGCGTGCCGCACTGCGCGGTCTGCGGCGAACCCATCCGGTCGCAGACGGTGCAGCAGATCGCCGACACGCTCATGGAACTGCCCGAGCGCACCCGGTTCCAGGTCCTCGCGCCGGTCGTCAGCAAGAAGAAGGGCGAGTTCGTCGACCTCTTCCAGGATCTCGCGGCGAGCGGGTACAGCCGCGCCATCGTCGATGGGGAGCTGATCCAGCTCAGCGAGCCGCCTGCGCTCAAGAAGCAGGTGAAGCACGACATCTCGGTCGTGGTCGACCGACTCGTCGCCAGCCCGGACGGCCTCGGCCGGCTCACCGACTCGCTCGAGACCGCGCTGAAGCTCGCCGGCGGCCTCGTCACGATCGATTACGTCGACCGCGAGGCGAAGGCCGAGGATCGTCTCCGGACCTTCAGCGAGAACCTCAGCTGCCCCAACCGCCACCCGGTCTCGTTGACCGAGATCGAGCCGCGCACCTTCTCCTTCAACGCGCCCTTCGGCGCCTGCCCCGAGTGCAGCGGCCTCGGCACCAGCATGTCGGTCGACGAGGATCTCGTCCTGGGCGATCCCGAGCTCAGTATCGACGAGGGCGTGATCGTTCCCTGGACGAGCCAGGGGAAGAGCCTCTACAACTACTACGCGAAGCTGCTCAGCGGCCTGTCGAAGGATCTCGATTTCGAGCTGAGCACGCCGTGGCAGGAGCTGCCGGACGAGGTGCGGGAAGCGGTGCTCTACGGCAACGACTTCAAGGTCAACGTTCGCTGGAAGAACCGCTTCGGCCGCGAGGTCAAGTACACGAGCGGGTTCGAAGGCGTGATCCCGTTCATCGAGCGCCAGTACGCGGAGGCCGAGAGCGACAACCGGCGCGAGCGCTGGGCCGAGTTCCTGCGCGAGGTTCCCTGTCACGTCTGCCGCGGGCAGCGGCTGAAGCCCGAGGTGCTCGCCATCACCGTCAACGAGCAGTCGATCGCGGCCGTCGGCGAGTTGAGCCTGCTCGAGGCGCAGCGCTTCTTCAACGAGGTGACGCTCAGCGAGCGCGAGGCCAGGATCGCCGCGCAAGTGCTGCGCGAGATCCGGCTCCGGTTCGACTTCCTCATCGAAGTGGGCCTCGGCTACCTGACCCTCGCGCGCGCCGCGGGCACGCTCAGCGGCGGCGAGGCCCAGCGCATCAGGCTCGCCACCCAGATCGGTTCCGGGTTGACCGGCGTGCTCTACGTCCTGGACGAGCCCAGCATCGGGCTGCACCAGCGCGACAACCGCCGGCTGATCGAGACCCTCATCAAGCTCCGGGACCTCGGCAACACGCTGATCGTCGTCGAGCACGACGAGGAGACGATCGAGGCGGCCGACTGGATCGTCGACATCGGCCCCGGCGCGGGCGTCGAGGGTGGCACCGTCGTGCACTCGGGCGAGTACGCCGATCTGATGGCGAACGAGCGGTCGATCACCGCCGACTTCCTCGCCGGCCGGCGATCCATCGACACGCCGAAGAAGCGGCGGAAGCGGGAGAAGGGTCGCGAGCTCACCGTGGTCGGGGCGCGATCGAACAACCTGCAGGGCGTCGACGCGACGTTCCCGCTCGGCGTCATGACCGCGGTCACCGGCGTCAGCGGCAGCGGGAAGAGCACCCTCGTCAACGACATCCTCTACCGGGTGCTCGCGAACCAGCTCAACGGAGCCCGGCTCGTGCCGGGCAAGCACACCCGTGTGACCGGCCTCGAGCACCTCGACAAGGTGGTGCACGTCGACCAGGCGCCGATCGGGCGCACTCCGCGATCCAACCCGGCCACCTACACGGGCGTCTTCGACAAGATCCGCACGCTCTTCGCCGAGACGCCCGAGGCGAAGACCCGCGGCTACCTTCCCGGTCGCTTCAGCTTCAACGTCAAGGGCGGCCGCTGCGAGGCGTGCGCCGGCGACGGCACGCTCAAGATCGAGATGAACTTCCTTCCCGACGTCTACGTGGCCTGCGAGGTCTGCGGCGGGCAGCGCTACAACCGCGAGACCCTGCAAGTGCGCTACAAGGGCAGGAACATCTCCGAGGTGCTCGACATGCCCATCGCCGAGGCCGCCGAGTTCTTCGCGCCGATCAGCGGCATCCACCGCTATCTGCAGACGCTCGTCGACGTCGGCCTCGGCTACGTACGCCTCGGGCAGAGCGCGACGACGCTCAGCGGCGGCGAGGCCCAGCGCGTCAAGCTCGCGACCGAGCTGCAGAAGCGCTCCAACGGCCGGAGCATCTACGTGCTCGACGAGCCGACGACCGGGCTCCACTTCGAGGACGTGCGCAAGCTGCTGCTCGTGCTGAACGGCCTCGTCGACAAGGGCAACACCGTGATCACGATCGAGCACAACCTCGACGTGATCCGCAGCTGCGACTGGGTGATCGACCTCGGGCCAGAGGGCGGCAGCGGAGGCGGCACCGTCCTCGCGACCGGCACCCCCGAGCGGATCGCGAAGGTCGAGGAGAGCCACACCGGGCGATTCCTCGCAGAGGCGCTCGCCAAGCACCCCGGCGGCAGGTCTTGACCGATCCCGACGAACTCCGCACGGTCGGCGAACTCGGCGACGCCGACGGGCTCGACGACTCCGACGGGTCCGACGGGTCGGACCGCCGCGAATCGTTCCGACCGGCTCCCGGCGAGATTCCGACGAGCCCCGGCGTGTACCGCTTCTCGGACCGGCACGGTCGGGTTCTCTACATCGGCAAGGCGAAGAATCTGCGCGCCCGGCTGGCGAACTACTTCCAGCCGCTCCGCTCGATTCCGCCCCGCACTCGCCGGATGCTCGCCCTCGCGGCCAGCGTCGACTGGACCGTCGTCGCGACCGATACCGAGTCCCTCGTGCTCGAGCACACGTGGATCACGGAGTTCCAGCCGCCGTTCAACGTGCAGTTCAAGGACGACAAGACCTACCCCTACCTCGCCGTCACTCTGCGCGACGAGGCTCCCCGTCTCCTCATCACCCGGAACGAGAAGATCCGAGGCGCCCGCTATTTCGGCCCGTACCCCAAGGTATGGGCGCTTCGAGAGACGACGGCGCTGCTGCAGCAGGCCTTCCCGATCCGCACCTGCAACGACGCCGACTACAAACGCGCCATGCAGAGCGGGCGGCCCTGCCTCGCGGGCCAGATCGGCCGCTGCGACGGCCCCTGCAGCGGGCGCATCGGGGTGGAGGAGCACCGCCATCGCGTCGAGGAGCTGGTGGGCTTCCTGAACGGTGGCGACGCCACCCACCTCCGCGCGCTGCAGCGGGAGATGCGAGACGCGGCCGTCGAGCAGCGCTACGAGGAGGCGGCACGTCTCAGGGATCAGGTGACCGCCGTGGAGCACGTGATGGAGCGCAACTCGGTCGCGCTGCCGCTCGACGCCGACCTCGACGTCTTCGGGCTGAAATCGGACGAGCTGAGCGCGGCGGCGCACCAGTTCATCATCCGCGGCGGCAGGATCCGGGGCGAGCGCAGCTGGATCGTCGACGTCGAGCTCGACGACTCGCCGAGCACGCTGCTCGAACAGGTCGTGCAGAGCGCGTACGAAGGCGAGCGGGAACCGCCCCCCGAGATCCTCGTCCCTGTGCTGCCCAAGGGCGTCGAGGCGCTGGAGGCCGCGTTGCGGGCACGACGCCCGCGCGGCGGGAGGGTTCGGGTGCGGGTGCCCGAGCGGGGCGACAAGGCCCAGCTCATGTCGCGGGCGACGCTCAACGCGGGGGAGCATCTGCTGCGGCACCGGCTCAAACGCGCCGCCGATATCACCGCGCGAACCGATGCGCTGGCGGAGCTGCAGCGGGCGCTCGGGATGTCCGAGCCGCCACTGCGGATCGAGTGCATCGACGTCTCGCACCTGCAGGGGACGGGCGTCGTCGCGTCGCTCGTTGTCTTCGAGGACGGCCTGCCCGCGAAGGGGGCCTATCGGAAGTACCGGATCGAGCAGACTCGCGACGACACCGACAGCATTCACCAGGTGGTCGCGCGCCGCGCCGCGCAGCTCAACGAGCTGCGGGAGCGGGCCGAGCAAGACCCCGAGGCGGCGATCGCCGTCGGACGGTACCGGGAGCGCCCGCAGCTGCTCATCGTCGACGGCGGAGCGCCGCAGGTCGCCGCAGCGCATCGCGCCCTGAGCGAAGCCGGGATCGACGACGTGTTCCTGATCGGTGTCGCGAAGCGCCTCGAGGAGCTCTGGCTGCCCGACGATCCGTTCCCCGTGATCCTGCCCCGCGGCAGCGAGGCGCTCTTCCTCGTCCAGCGCGCCCGAGACGAGGCCCACCGCTTCGCCATCACCTTCCAGCGGCAGCGGCGCAGCACGGCGCTCGCCAGCCGGCTCACCGAGGTGCCGGGGCTCGGCCCGAAACGGGTCCGGGCACTGCTCAAGCACTTCGGCTCGGTGACCCGGCTGCGCGCCGCGAGCGCCGCCGAGATCGCCGCCTGGCCCGGGATCGGCCCCGCCCTGGCCGAGGTCGTGCACCGCCACCTCGAGAGCCTCGACGGACCCGACGGTGGGCTCGGGGGACCGCGCGGAACGTCTACACTGGATGCGGAGCAGCCGGACATCGAGCCTGAGGGGAGCACGTCGTGAACAAGCGCCCGAGCAGGCAGGAGATCCTCATCGTCACGGGCATGTCGGGGGCCGGCCGCAGCACCGTCGCGAACGCGCTGGAGGATCTCGGCTGGTACGTGGTCGACAACCTGCCGTTGCCGATGCTCAAGACCCTCGCCGACATGGCAGACCGCTCCGGCGGTGCGCTGCCCCGCATCGTCGCCGTGGTCGACATCCGCGGGCGCGACCTGTTCGCGGACATCCAGGAGACCGTGGAGGATCTGCGCGGGGGAGCGACCGTGCGGGTCGTGTTCCTGGATGCGACCGACGACATCCTGGTGCGGCGCTACGAGTCCGTCCGCCGCCCGCACCCGCTCCAGGCCGAGGGGAGCCTGCTCGACGGCATACGGCTCGAGCGCGAGCGGCTGCAGGAACTGCGCGCCTCAGCCGACGTGGTGATCGACACCTCCCGCTACAACGTGCACGACCTCTCCACCGCGACCCGCGAACTCTTCAGCGACGAGGACACCCCGGGCCTGCAGCTCTCGCTCCAGAGCTTCGGGTTCAAGTACGGCGTGCCGACCGACGTCGACCTCATGGTGGACATGCGCTTCCTGCCGAATCCGTTCTGGGAGCCCGAGCTGCGCGCGCTCACCGGAGTGGACCCGGAGGTCAAGGACTTCGTGCTGAGCCGCGAGGGAGCGGCCGAGTTCCTCGAGCACTACGTCGCGGCGCTCCAACCGGTCCTCGCCGGGTATCAGCGGGAAAACAAGCGGCATGTCTCGCTCGCCGTCGGCTGCACCGGCGGGAAGCATCGCTCGGTCGCCATGGCGCGGGAGCTCGCGGATCGGATCGCGGCGCTGCCCGGCGTGAACGTCAGCCTGCGACATCGTGACCTGGGACGCGAATGACCGCCGCCTGACACTGCCGGCCCTTCCGGCGCATCGACCCGCAGACCTCCAGATCCATCTCGAAAGGATGACCTTGCCCTCGACCCCGGACGTGAAGAACGAGCTCGTCCGCATCCCGGTGCCGCACGCCGGGGAGCGGATCGCCGAACTCGCGACGATCCTCCGCCTCGCCGGCGGCCTGCACACCATTTCGGGGCGCATCGCGCTCGAGGCCGAGCTGCACACGCCCGCCATCGTGCAGCGCGTGCGCAAGGACCTCGCCGAGATCTACGGCGTCCGCTCCGACGCCAAGCAGATGCCGGCGGCGAGCACGCGCCCGGGGGCGCCGCAGTTCGTGGTGCGCGTGCTCGACGGTGAGACGCTCGCGCGTCAGCTCGGGCTGCTCGATCAGCGCCGCCGCCCGATCCGCGGGCTGCCGAACCGACTGACC
>NZ_JBHSRW010000024.1:0-20501 GCF_042659205.1 Leucobacter soli | reverse complement strand
CAGCCGGCTCGGGCTGGTGGTGGGGCCAGGGCCCGGGGTCCCTCGTGACGGTTCCCGGCCTCGTCGGCCAGGATCCGGCCGCCGCGACGGCGGCGCTCGAGGAGCTCACGCTGCGCGCCTCGCAGGACGAGTGCTCGAGCCTCGACGTCGAGGCCGGGCTCGTCGTGAGCAGCGACCCGTCGGCCGGTACCCGAGTGGAACGCGAGAGCCGCGTCTCGCTCTGCGTGTCGACCGGCCCGGAGATGCTCCCGGTTCCCACCCTCGTCGGGCTCTCGCTCGACGCCGCGCAGGAGGAGATCGAGGAGGCCGGTTTCGTCTTCGGCGAGGTCCTCGACCGAGTCTTCGAGAAGGGCGAGCGGGATACGGTCTACCTGGCGGTCGACGAGCAGGGCGACGGCCTCGGCGACGCCTACCCCGAGCAGGGCCGGATCGACCTCCTGATCTCGGCGGGCCCCTTGCCGTCGGTGACCGGCCTCTCCGTCGACGACGCGACGTCGACGCTCGAGGACCTCGGCCTCTTGGTGAAGAAGTCGATGAACGAGAGGGCCTACAACGACGAGATCGCCGAGGGCGATGTCATCGGACTCATCACCTCGGGCAAGACCGTGAAGGTCGGCAGCAAGGTCGGCCTCAACGTCTCGCGGGGACCGCAGCTGTTCGAGGTCCCGGACGTCTCCGGCATGGACCTGCAGGAGGCCATGGACGAACTGCAATCCCTCGGCTTCTCCCCGACCACCGGGGTGCCGGACAGCCTCCGACGCTTCGCGAAGGCGACCGGCACCGATCCGGCCGCCGGGGAGATGCTCCCGAAGGGCGCTACGATCAGGGTCCGGGCCACGATCTCCCTCGATTAGGTGCCCCTGGCCCGGCCCCGCGACGTCAGTTCCGCTTCTTCAGCTCCTCGGCCACTTGGAACGCCAGCTCGAGCGACTGCATGTGGTTGAGCCGCGGATCGCAGAGCGACTCGTAGCGCGTCGCGAGCGTCGCCTCGTCGATGTTCTCCGAACCGCCGAGGCACTCCGTGACGTCGTCGCCGGTCAGCTCGATGTGCAGGCCGCCGGGGAAGGTGCCGACCTCGCGGTGCGCCTCGAAGAAGCCGAGCACCTCGTCCATCACGTCGTCGAATCGGCGGGTCTTGTAGCCGGTCGCCGTCGTGATGCCGTTGCCGTGCATCGGGTCCGTGACCCAGAGCGGGAGCGCCCCGGCTTCGCGCACGCCGGCCAGGAGCGGCGGCAGCGCGTCGCGGATCTTGCCGGCTCCCATCCGGGTGATGAAGGTCAGACGTCCAGGTTCGCGCTCCGGATCGAGCTTGTCGATCAGCCGCAAGGCGTCGTCGACGGTGGCCGTCGGGCCGAGCTTGACCGCGATCGGGTTGCGCAGCTTCGAGAGCAGTTCGACGTGCGCTCCGTCGAGGTCGCGCGTGCGCTCCCCGATCCAGAGCATGTGCCCCGATGTCCCGTAGGGCAGGCCGGTGCGGGAGTCGATGCGCACGAGCGGCCGTTCGTAGTCGAGCAGCAGCGCCTCGTGGCTCACGTAGAACTCCGTCTGCGTGAGCGCCGAGCTCTCGACACCGCACGCCTCCATGAACCGCAGGGCGCGATCGATCTCGGCGGCGAGCGCCTCGTAGCGGCGATCCGCCGCATTCGACACGAAGCCCTGGTTCCAGGCGTGCACCTGGCGCAGATCGGCGAACCCGCCCTGGGTGAAGGCGCGGATCAGGTTCAGCGTGGAGGCGGAGACGTGGTAGCCCTGCAGGAGTCGGTCCGGGTTCACCGCGCGGGACTCGGGCGTGAAGTCGTATCCGTTGACCAGATCGCCGCGGTAGGCGGGCAGGGTGACGCCGTCACGGGTCTCGGTATCGCTCGAGCGGGGCTTCGCGAACTGGCCGGCCATGCGACCGACCTTGATGACCGGCATCGAGGCCCCGTAGGTGAGCACGACCGCCATCTGCAGGATCGTCTTCACTCGATCGCGGATCTTGTCGGCGGTCGCGGCGGCGAAGGTCTCGGCGCAGTCGCCTCCCTGCAGGAGGAAGGCCTCGCCGCGGGCCGCGGCGGCGAGCCGCTCGCGCAGCTGATCCGCCTCACCGGCGAAGACGAGGGGCGGCTGGGTTGCGAGCTCGGCCGAGGCGGCCTGCACCGCTGCGGGATTCGGCCAGGTCGGCTGCTGCTTCGCCGGGAGCCCGCGATACGAATCGAGCCCCGGAACGTCGACGGATACCTCGGGCGTCGTCTGCTGGCTCACGGCTGTCTGCTCTCTGCGGTCGAGGGGGCGTCGTGCCCCCGGTCGGGCGTCACCGAACCGGGCGCACCTGTCGGTACTCCTCGCCCTCGGCAACCCCACCAGTCTAGCCTGCGGGCGGGCGGCGCTATCGGCCGGAGGGGCGGTGTTCGCGCAGGGCTCAGCGCGACCACGGGCGACTATCGGTTGCGCACCGTCGAGGCGTAGACGTCCACGTACTCCTGGCCGCTGAGCCGCTGGATCTCGACCATGATCTCATCGGTCACGCTGCGCAGCACGAAGCGGTCCGTCGACATCCCGGCGAAGCGGCTGAAGTCCATGGGCTCGCCGATGAGCGTACCGATCCTGCGCAGGCGCGGGAACTTCGCGCCGATCGGCATGCACTTCTCGGTGTCGACCATGATCGCGGGCACGACGAGCGCCCCGGATTCCAGCACGAGTCGCGCGACGCCGGTGCGCCCGCGGTAGAGCCGAGCGTCGGGGCTGCGCGTCCCCTCAGGGTAGATGGCGAGTACGTCCCCCCGGTCGAGCACACTGAGCCCGGTGTTGAGCGACGCCTCGCTGGCCTTGCCTCCCGAACGGTCGATGGGGATCTGCCCGACCGCCAGCATGAAGGTCTTCACGAACCACCCCTTCAGCCCGCGGCCGGTGAAGTAGTCGCTCTTGGCGAGGAACGAGACCCTCCGGTCGACCATCAGCGGCATGAAGAAGCTGTCGATGACGGAGAGGTGGTTCCCGACGATGATGACCGGGCCCGTCGCAGGCAGGTGCTCCGCGCCCTCGACCCAGGGCCGGTAGATCGTCTTCAGCAGCGGCCCGATCACCAGGTGCTTGAGAATCCAGTAGATCATGCGGCGGATGCCCTTCCTCGTCTGCGTCGACTCTACCGAATTGTAGATACTCCACCGATCCCGCGGGTCCCGCTTGGCGCATGCAATAGGCTGATCGGCAAGAGACCGCGGTGTCGCACCCGCGGGTCGCCGCCACTGGTGAACCAGGTACCGAAGGAGCTGCCGTGAACCTGACCGAGACACCGATCATCGTTCCCCCCGCGCCGAACGACAACGTCACCGATCTGCTCGAGGAGCGGGTCGCCGCGTCCCCCGATCGCGTGATCTTCGCGACCCCCGAGGGCGACGGCTGGCGCGATCTGACCGCTCGCCAGTTCCGCGATCTCGTCGTCTCGGTCGCCAAGGGACTCGTCGCCGCGGGTGTCGAACCCGGCGATCGGATCGCCTTCATCTGCAAGACCTCGTTCGAGTGGACGCTCGTCGACTTCGCCCTGCACTACGCGGGCGCGGTGATGGTCCCGGTCTACGAGACGTCCTCCGCGCTGCAGATCCACTGGGTCCTCGAGGACTCAGGTGCGCGGGGAATCATCACGGAGTCGGCGGACCACGCGAACCGCCTCGCCGAGGTCCGCGGCGAGCTCGGCACCCTCGAGCTCGAGTGGCGTCTGGACCAGGGGGCGCTCGACGCCTTCGCGGCGTCGGGCGCGGACGTCCCGGACGAGGAGATCGAGCGCCGTAGGAACCTGGCGAACGGGGCCGACACGGCGACCCTGATTTACACCTCGGGTTCCACGGGCCGCCCGAAGGGCGTCGTGCTGACGCACTCGAACTTCGTCGATCTCTCCCGGAACGCCGCAGCTGCCCTCGGCGAGGTCGTGAACGAGCCGGGTTCCTCCACACTGCTCTTCGTCACGCTCGCGCACGTCTACGCGCGCTTCATCAGCGTGCTCGCCGTGCACGCGGGCGTGCGCGTCGGCCACCAGCCCGACACCACCAAGCTGCTCCCCTCACTCGGCACCTTCAAGCCGAGCTTCCTGCTCGCCGTGCCGCGCGTCTTCGAAAAGGTCTACAACTCTTCCGAGCAGAAGGCCGAGGCCGGCGGCAAGGGCAAGATCTTCCGCACCGCCGCGCAGGTCGCGGTGAAGCACAGCGAGCACGTCATGGCCGGCACGAAGATGCCGCTCATGCTCGGCCTGAAGTTCAAGCTCTTCGACAAGCTGGTCTTCTCGAAGCTGCGCGAGGCGCTGGGCGGCCGCGTCAAGTACGCGGTCAGCGGATCCGCTCCGCTCAGCCACTACCTCGGCCACTTCTACCACAGCCTCGGCATCAAGATCCTCGAGGGCTACGGCCTCACCGAGACCACGGCGCCGGTCAGCGTGAACCTGACCGACAAGTACAAGATCGGCACCGTCGGTCCCGCTCTGCCCGGCCACACCATTCGCATCGCGGAGGACGGCGAGATCGAGGTCAAGGGCACCGCGGTGTTCAAGGAGTACTGGCAGAACCCGGAGGCGACGGCCTCGGTCTTCACCGACGACGGCTTCTTCCGGACCGGCGACCTCGGCACACTCGACGGCGACGGGTACCTCTCGATCACCGGCCGCAAGAAGGAGATCATCGTCACGGCCGGCGGCAAGAACGTGGCCCCGGCGGCGCTCGAGGATCCGATCCGCTCGTATCCGTTGATCGGTCAGATCGTCGTCGTCGGAGATCAGAAGCCCTTCATCGCAGCGCTCATCACGCTCGACGGCGAGATGCTGCCGACCTGGCTGAAGAACCAGGGACTGGACTCCACGATGACATTGGACGAAGCGGTCGCGCATCCAGCGGTGATCGCCGAGGTGCAGCGCGCGATCGATCACGGCAACGCGTTCGTCTCTCGCGCCGAGTCGATTCGGAAGTGGACGATCCTGCCGATCGAGTTCACCGAGGCCAGCGGGCATCTGACGCCGAAGATGAGCATCAAGCGCGACAACATCATCCGCGACTTCGCCGGGGAGATCGCGAAGATGTACGGCGACAACCCGCAGACCGAGGCGCTCCAGACCGGCGCCTGACGCTCGCGAATCCGCGCGGTCAGAACCAGGAGGCCGCGCGGATCCTCCGCATGGCCTCGCCGCGCGTCTCCCGATCCAGGCGGTTGAGGTAGAGCTTCCCCTCGAGGTGGTCGCATTCGTGCTGGAGCGCCTGCGCGAGCAGCCCCTCGCCCGAGATGACCACCTCGTTCCCGTCGAGGTCGATGCCCCGCACGGTCGCACGCGGATAGCGCATGACCTCGAACCAGAGATCGGGCACCGAGAGGCAGCCTTCCCCCGTCGCGGCCGGCTCCCCGGCGAGTTCGACGATCTCGGGGTTGAGGATGTAACTGACCTCGCCGTCGATGTGCAGGCTGAACGCCCGCTGGGTGAAGCCGATCTGCGTGGATGCGAGCCCCGCACGTCCGTCGAAGGCGACCGTGTCGCAGAGGTCGGCGACGAGTGCGCGCACGCCGTCGTCGATGGAGGAGATCGGCTCGCAGACGGTGCGGAGCACCGGATCGCCGAACAGGCGGATGTCGCGTACGGGCACGGGGTCCTCCTTCAGTGGGCGGGGCGACCGGGATGCAGCGCCGCGGATGCACCACCGCAGATGCGCCACCGCTCCTCGGCGAATGCGCAGCCGACCCGCAGCTCGCAGATCCGATGCGACTCAGCCTACCCTCGGCACGACGACGCAGCTCGCCCGACGGCGTCCGTTCGACAGCGCCCTTTCGGCCGGGCGATCTCCGGGCGGCGTCCAGGGGCCGCCGAACATTCAGCGCACCACCACGCGCTTTGCCCTAGACTTTATGGGTGCATGTACTCAGCGTGAGCTCCCTCAAGGGTGGCGTCGGCAAGACCACCGTGACTCTCGGCCTGGCCTCTGCCGCGTTCTCGAGAGGCTTGCGCACCCTCGTCGTCGATCTCGACCCCCAGTCGGACGTCTCGACCGGCATGGACGTTGATCCAGAGGGCTACGCGAACATCTCCGACGTCCTGGAGGACCCGAAGGAGAAGACGGTCCGCTCGGCGATCGCGCGGAGCGGATGGAATCAGCATCACGAGAGCGGCACGATCGATCTGCTGCTCGGCAGCCCCTCCGCGATCAACTTCGACGGCCCCCATCCGTCGGTGCGGGAGATCTGGAAGCTCGAGGAGGCGCTCGCCGGCATCGAAGCCGACTACGATCTCGTGCTGGTCGACTGCGCTCCGTCGCTGAACGCGCTGACCCGCACCGCCTGGGCCGCCAGCGACCAGGTCATCGTGGTGACCGAGCCCGGCCTCTTCGCCGTCTCCGCTGCTGACCGCGCCCTGCGCGCCATCGAGGAGATCCGGCGGGGCGTGAGCCCGCGGTTGAAGCCCCTCGGGATTCTCGTCAACCGCCTGCGCCCGCAGTCGATGGAGCACCAGTTCCGCACGCGCGAGCTGCGCGAGATGTTCGGCCCGCTGGTCCTCGACCCGCAGCTGCCCGAGCGCACCTCGCTGCAGCAGGCGCAGGGCGCGGCCAAGCCGGTGCACATGTGGCCGGGCGAAGCCGCGCAGGAGATGGCGGGGCACTTCGATCGTGTTCTGGATCAGGTCCTGCAGCAGGCCGGCATCGACGCCCCCGCGCAAGCGCGTCCCGCCTTCGCCGCGCAGGCCGATGTACTGGTCGACGAGGATCCTTCGGGCGACACCGCGGTCACCGACCTCGAGCGATAAATTCCAGAAAGCAGAAATACTGCGAAAATTCACCTGCGATTTCGCAGGAATGCACTCCGGTCAGGCCTGAGAGTGGAAGTATCCCCGCAGAGCACCGGGCTCGGCGGGTGAGCAGCCACCACTCAGAAGGAATCACCGTGACCGAGTTCCAGAACGACATCGACGCCGCACAGCGACTCAAGGAGCAGCATGGCTCCAGCTGGGAGGCGATCAACCCCGAGTACGTCGCACGCATGCGGGCGCAGAACCGATTCAAGACGGGCCTCGAGATCGCCCAGTACACGGCCGACATCATGCGCCGCGACATGGCGGAGTACGACGACGACTCCTCCGTCTACACCCAGTCGCTGGGCGTGTGGCACGGCTTCATCGGCCAGCAGAAGCTGATCTCGATCAAGAAGCACCTGAAGAGCACCAACAAGCGCTACCTCTACCTCTCGGGCTGGATGGTCGCCGCCCTGCGCTCCGAGTTCGGCCCGCTGCCCGACCAGTCCATGCACGAGAAGACCTCGGTCCCCGCGCTGATCGAAGAGCTCTACACGTTCCTGCGCCAGGCCGACGCGCGCGAGCTCGACCTGCTCTTCTCGCAGCTCGACGACGCCCGACTCGCGGGCGACGAGACCGCGGTCGAGTTCATCCAGTCGCAGATCGACAACTTCGAGACCCACGTAGTACCGATCATCGCCGACATCGACGCCGGCTTCGGCAACCCGGAGGCGACCTACCTGCTCGCCAAGAAGATGATCGAGGCCGGTGCCTGCGCCATCCAGATCGAGAACCAGGTCTCCGACGAGAAGCAGTGCGGCCACCAGGACGGCAAGGTCACCGTGCCACACGAGGACTTCATCGCGAAGATCAACGCCGTGCGCTACGCCTTCCTCGAGCTCGGGATCGACAACGGCATCATCGTGGCGCGCACCGACTCGCTCGGCGCCGGTCTCACGCAGAAGCTCGCCGTCACCACCACCCCGGGCGACCTGGGCGACCAGTACAACTCGTTCCTCGACGTCGAGGAGATCTCGGAGGCCGATCTCGGCAACGGCGACGTGATCATCAAGCGCGACGGCAAGCTGCTGCGCCCGAAGCGCCTCGCCAGCAACCTCTACCAGTTCCGCAAGGGAACCGGCGAGGACCGCTGCGTGCTCGACTGCATCACCTCGCTGCAGAACGGCGCCGACCTGCTGTGGATCGAGACCGAGAAGCCGCACGTCGAGCAGATCGCCGGCATGGTGGATCGCATCCGCGAGGTCGTCCCGAACGCCAAGCTGGTCTACAACAACAGCCCCTCGTTCAACTGGACCCTCAACTTCCGTCAGCAGGCCTACGACCAGCTCCTCGAGCAGGGGGCGGACGTCTCGGCCTACGACCGCGACAAGCTGATGAGCGTCGACTACGACGGCACCGAGCTCGCCCGGCTCGCCGACGAGAAGATCCGGACCTTCCAGCGCGACGGCTCGGCCCGCGCCGGCATCTTCCACCACCTCATCACGCTGCCGACCTACCACACGGCCGCCCTCTCGACTGACAACCTCGCCAAGGGCTACTTCGGCGACGAGGGCATGCTCACCTACGTCCGCGACGTGCAGCGCCGCGAGATCCGCGAGGGCATCGCCACGGTCAAGCACCAGAACATGGCCGGCAGCGACATCGGCGACAACCACAAGGAGTACTTCGCCGGCGACGCCGCGCTCAAGGCCGGCGGCAAGGACAACACGATGAATCAGTTCTCCTGAGTCGCGAAGCTCCCGTCGAATGGGAATGCCCCGGCCATGGCCGGGGCATTCCCATGAGCAGGAGTGCGATCAGCTGATCTTGCGCGAGTCGCGCCGGGCTGCGAGCTCGTCGAGGCCCTCGTCCGAGGTCGCGGCGCGGTGGTCGTCCATGTCGACGAGCGAGGTGGTGACCTCGTGCAGCACCTTGCCCACGGCGATCCCGAACACGCCCTGCCCGCGGCTCACGAGGTCGATCACCTCGTCGTTCGACGTGCAGAGGTAGACGCTCGCACCATCGCTCATCAGCGTCGTCTGCGCGAGGTCGTGCACCCCGGCCTCGTGCAGCTGGGCCACGGCGGCACGGATCTGCTGGAGCGAGATGCCGGTGTCGAGCAGTCGCTTGACCAGCTTGAGCACCAGGATGTCCCGGAAGCCGTAGAGGCGCTGCGAGCCGGAGCCCTGCGCACTGCGCACGGTGGGCTCGACGAGCCCGGTGCGCGCCCAGTAGTCGAGCTGACGATAGCTGATCCCGGCCGCCCGTGCGGCGACTGCGCCCTTGTAACCACCGTCGGTGTCGGGCTGCGGCATGCCGTCGTCGAAGAGCGGCTCAGGGGCCGAAATTGCGGTCGGCGTCGACGCGAAGTTCTCCATCACGACCCTCTCTTCCGGTTCCTCTGACGCTCCCTCAACGTTAGCGGCAGAGTGGTCCCGAGGCAACGAACCTTCAACTATTACTTTAGGCGTGTCGCGGACGCGACTCACCGCCCGAGCCGGCGTCGCAGGACGCCGCCTCGCACGGTCTCGAGCAGGCCGACGAGCTCGAGCGATCCTTCGACCCCGTGCGGACTGTCGCTGCGACCGCCCCGCGCCTCGAGCGCTTGTCCGATCAGGTCCGCGTCTCGCTCCGCCGCGACTCGCATGGCACGGAGATGGCGCGGGGTGACACCCTGCTCCGCCAGACGCAGCAACGCGTTGAGCTCGGCGATGCACTCGTGCGGGAACACCTCGGCCGCCGGAAGCAGACCCGCGGCGATCGCCTCGCCGATGAAGCGGGACGTGGCGCCGGTGAGCCGCTGCAGCTCCTCCCGGCCGAGCAGCCGGCGCGGCGCGAGAATACTGGAGGCGTTGCGCGACGACGCACCGGGGATCACCGGATCCCGACCGGCATCGACGTCGGCCAGCACCTCGGCGATGACGCGCAGCGGCAGGTAGTGCTCGCGCTGCAGCGTGAGGATCAATCGCAGCCGCTCGATATGAGCCTGCGAGAACTTCCGGTATCCCGACTTGGTCCTCTCGGGCGTGATGAGCCCCTGCTCCTCGAGAAAGCGGAGCTTCGACGGGCTGAGATCGCTGTACTCCCCCTGCAGGAGCTCGAGGACCTGCCCGATGCTGAGGAGGCCAGCTCCGTTCTGCGCGAGAGCCGTCTGCGCCGCCACGCTAGGCCTGGCCCGGCAGGTCGAATCGCGAGGCGAAGAAGGTGAACTTGAACTTGCCGACCTGCACCTCTGCGCCGTCCTCGAGCCCGGCCTCGCCGTCGATGCGTCGGCCGTCGACGAAGGTGCCGTTGAGCGATCCGAGGTCGCGCACCGAGAATGCCGTGCCCTCACGGGTGAACTCGGCGTGGCGGCGCGAGACCGTCACATCGTCGAGAAAGATATCGACCGCGGGGTGCCGACCGGCGACCGAAGTCGGCTCGTCGAGCAGGAAGCGGGCCCCGAGGTTCGCGCCGCGCCGCACGACCAGCAGAGCCGCACCCGAAGGCAGCGCGGCGACGGCCTCCTGCTCATCGATCGTGAGATCCGTCGTGCGGGCGCGCACCATCGCGCCGAGATCCTCGCGGAACTGCTGCGTCGCGCGCGCCTCGGTCTCCCCCGCGCGATGAGCCTGCTCACCAGCGTTCACGTCGTCACTCACCTCTGTTCCCGGCATCTGTTCCCCGCCGCATTCTTCGCTCTACGTTATCGCAGCGCCGACCTCGGCGCACCCCCGAATCGGCGTGGCGGAGCCGGCCTCGAGTCCGAGGGTGTTATAAGTCGGACGACGACGTGCGCATGCGGACCTCACAGCACGATCCGCCCGGGCTGCGACTCAGCCCCGGTTCCCCTCATAGGATTCGAGGAAGCCGTAGACCTCGTGCGCGTCGACGCCGGGGAAGGTCCCGGTGGGCAGCGCCGCCAGCAGGCTGGTCGGGGTGGCGGCCTCCGGCCAGGCCGCCGCCGACCACTTGCGCGTGAGCGCGTCGCTGGCGCGCCGGCAGCAGCGCTCGTCCGGACAGAACGACCGCGTCCGGTGCGGGGTGTCGCGGCCGCGGAACCATTTGACCGAGTCGAAGGGCACCCCGACGCTCACCGAGTACTGCCCCTCCTTCGCCTTCTCCACACGGGAGGTGCACCAGTAGGTGCCGCCCGCGGACATGTCGGTGTACTGATACCAGGGGTTGAACCGATCGGACTGGCTGAACACCGTGCGGGCGGTCCAGTTGCGGCAGACCGCCGCCCCCTCGAGATTGCCCAGCGCGTCGGAGGGGAAGCGCACCCCGTCGTTCTCGTAGGCCTTGATGAGCATGCCGGATTCGTGCGCCTTCATGAAGTGCACGGGCAGATCCAGGTGCTCGGTCGCCAGGTTGGTGAATCGATGGGCAGCCATCTCGTACGAGACGCCGAACGCGTCGCGGAGATCCTCCATCGAGATCTGTCGCTGCGCCTTCGCCTCGCGCAACCGTTCCACGGTGGCGCGCTCGGGCAGCAGCACCGCCCCGGCGAGATAGTTCGCCTCGACGCGCTGCCGGAGGAACTCGCCGTAGCTGCGAGGCTCCTCGTGGCGGCAGACGATGCTCGCGAGGGCACGCAGAATCGGGGCGCGGGCGTCGCGCGAAGGCAGGCTCTCGCCCAGGTAGATGCGGCCGTTGCGCCGGTCGATCACGGAGCGCGTCGAATGCGGCAGGTCGTTCACGTAGTGCAGGGTGAAACCGAGCTTCTGAGCGATGCCCGCGATCGCGAGCTGCGAGACCGGCCCGACATCGACACCGTCATGGCCGACGCTCTCGAGCAGCGCCGCCGCCTCGCGTTCGAGCTCGGCGAAGTAGTTTCCGCGCACGCGCATCTCGGCCCGCAATTCAGTGTTCGCCCGTCGGGCCTCCTCGGGTGTCGCCGCGCGTTCCCGGTGCAGCCGCTCCACCTCCTGGTGCAGGCCGAGGACCGCGCGGAGAGTATCGTCGTGCGTCGCCTTCGAGACGCGGATCGCGGGGATCCCGAGCGACTGGAACACCGGGCCGCGCTGCGCCCGCTCGACCGAGATCTCGAGAGCGGCCCGCTCGCTCGGCGCTTCGCTCGCCAGCAGTTCGTCGACCGTGCAGTCGAGCGCCTGCGCCAGCGCCCGCAGCACCGGCAGACTCGGCTCGCGCTTGCCGTTCTCGATCGCGGAGACCTGCGACGGGGCGCGGTCGATCGCCTCGGCGAGCTGTTCGAGCTTCAAACCCAGTCGGATGCGCCGCTCGCGCACCTGCCTGCCGAGGGTCAGCGCATCGGCGGCTTCCGTCCCTGCGTGCTCCGCGGACCGTTCGGTCGCGCTCATGTCCGTGAGAGTCATGACCACCATGTTGCCACGCCCGGAAACTTACGGCAAACAGAAATACTCAGAAAATTCTTCACCAAAATCCCCTTTTCGACCCCATTTCGGGCTTGAAGATGGAAACACGTCGAACAAGACGACACGAGTGAAGGATCAGATCATGAGCACTGCAACGACCGAACGGCCGCAGACCAGCACGCAGACCGGCGCCCGCCTCGAGGTGCTCGCCCCCGCCATTCCGCGGTCGGATGAGATCCTCACCCCCGGCGCACTGATGTTCGTCTCCGCGCTGCACCATCGTTTCGCCGGCCGCCGCCACGATCGGCTGGCCGAGCGCCAGCGCCGCCGCTACGAGATCGGCAACGGCCGCGATCCGAAGTTCCGCGACGACACCCGGGCGATCCGCGAGGACGCGAGCTGGCGGGTCGCCGGCCCGGGCCCCGGGCTCGAGGACCGACGCGTCGAGATCACCGGGCCGACCGACCCGAAGATGACGATCAACGCGCTGAACTCGGGCGCGAAGGTCTGGCTCGCCGACCAGGAGGACGCGACGAGCCCCACCTGGGGCAACGTCATCGGCGGGCAGCTCTCGCTGTTCGACGCGATTCACGGGGGGCTGAGCTACACGAGCCCCGAAGGGAAGCGCTACGAGGTCACCGCAGAGCGCACCCCGACCATCGTGATGCGGCCGCGCGGCTGGCACCTGGTCGAGAAGCACATGCGATTCGTCGACGCGCACGGCCAGGCGGGCGCCGCGTCCGGCAGCCTCGTCGACTTCGGGCTCTACGCCTTCCACAACGCGCAGCGCCTCATCGAGAACGGCCACGGTCCCTACTTCTACATCGCGAAGCTCGAGTCCAGCGAGGAGGCGAAGCTCTGGGACGACGTCTTCTCCTACACCGAGGAGTACCTGGGCCTCCCCCACGGCACGATCCGCGCGACGGTGCTCATCGAGACGCTTCCCGCCGCCTTCGAGATGGAGGAGATCCTCTACGCGATGAAGGATCACATGGCCGGACTCAACGCCGGGCGCTGGGACTACATCTTCTCGATCATCAAGAACTACCGCGGCCGCGGCGCACGCTTCGTGCTGCCGGATCGAAGCGAGGTCACGATGACCGTGCCGTTCATGCGGGCGTACACCGAGCTGCTCGTGCAGACCTGCCACAAGCGCGGCGCGCACGCGATCGGCGGCATGAGCGCGTTCATCCCGAACCGCCGCGACCCCGAGGTCACCGCCCGGGCCGAGGAGAAGGTTCGCGCGGACAAGCACCGCGAGGCGAACGACGGCTTCGACGGCACCTGGGTCGCGCATCCCGACCTCATCCCGATCGCTCGTGCGGAGTTCGACGCCGTGCTCGGCGATCGCCCGAACCAGGTCGACCGGAAGCGCGACGACGTCGAGGTCACCGCGGCCCAGCTGCTCGATGTGCGCATCGGCCGCGAGATCACGGAGTCGGGTGTGCGCGACAACGTCTCGGTCGCGATCCGCTACATCGAGGCCTGGCTGCGCGGCATCGGGGCCGTCGCGATCGACAACCTCATGGAGGACGCGGCGACCGCCGAGATCAGCCGCTCGCAGATCTGGCAGTGGATCCACCAGGATCAGGTCACCGCGGAGGGAACCCGCATCACCCGCGATTGGGTGCGGAGCCTGGTGTCCGAGACCGTGGCCGGCTTCACCCGCTTCACCGGCGACCGCTACGACGACGCCATGGATCTGTTCGAAGAGGTCGCCCTCGGCGAGCACTTCCCGACCTTCCTCACGGTTCCCGGTTACAGCCGCTACCTCGTCGACGGCTGAGTCGCGAACGGTCGCGGACTCGGCCTACTCCGTGCTCTCGGCGCGGGCGATCGCGGGGCCGAGTTCGTCGACCGTGAGCGACTCCGGGTCGATCTGCCCGTTGCGATAGGCGGCGCGACCCACCATGTGCGCGGCGATCGGCGCGGTGAGCGACTGGAAGATGAACACCGGGATCAGCGCCGCGAGCGTCGCGAGCGAGCGCGACTCGAATGCGATCGCGGCGATCACGAGGAGCAGACCGAACACCTGCGGCTTGGTCGCCGCGTGCAACCGGCTGAGCGCATCCGGGAAGCGGAGCAGCCCGACCCCCGCCGCGACCGTGAAGCCGGTCGCCACCAGGACGCACGTCAGCGAGGCGATATCGAACGCGGTCTCCATCCATTCAGACATTGCTGCCCCCCCTCGGCTCGCTCGGCTCCGGCAGCCGTGCACGACGGCGCACGTAGCGGGCCACCACGATCGTCGCCAGCACCGCGGTCGCCGCGATCACCGTCATCACCGGGATCGCCTCCGTGTGCCCGCGGAGGACCATGTCGGTGCCCACGCTGAGCATCAGGGTCGTCAGCAGCACGTCGCTGCCGATCATCCGGTCGAGGATCGTCGGCCCGCGGACGATGCGCACCACCGCCGCGAGCGCGGTCGCCGTCAATCCCAGGATCGCTATCACGGTCACCACGGTGTGGAACGTGCTCATCCGAGTGCCCCCACTTCTTCGGGCGAGCCGACGGCGCGGATCACCAGCTCTTCGATGTGGAGCGTCTGCGCCCGCATCTCGCGGATCTGCCGCTGCGTCGGCGTGTTCAGCACATGCAGGTACAGCGTCGACCCGAAACGATCCACCTCGGCGACGAGCGAGCCGGGGATCAACGACACGGTGAGCCCGACGACCGTCAGCACGAAGTCGCTGCGGGTGCGCAGGCGCACAGCCAGAATCGCCGTGCGCGGCGCCGGTCCCGGCCGCAGCGCGAGCCAGGCCACCTGGAACGAGGCGAGCATCAGATGCCAGAAGAAGAAGATGAGGTAGCGGGCCGCCCACCACAGGTTCAATCGTCCGGCGAGCTCCACCGGCGGGAGGTAGAAGAGTCGCATGGCGAGCACCGAGACGAGGATCCCGCTGAGCAGCGTGAGCCAGGACGCCTCCTGCCAGAGCATCATCCACGTCACGACGAGCCCGATCAGGAGAGGCACCTCGTGCAGGTGCACGACCGGTTCGAACCTCCGACTCATGAGCTCCCGCCTCCCCCGTCGCTTTCATGCGACCCGGAATGCTCCGATCCGGACCCTTCCGACCCGGATTCCCCCTGCCTGGATTTTCCCTGCCCGGAATGCTCCGGTGCGCTGCCCTCCGGCTCCGTCGTGCCGCTGCCGCCGCCATGACCCGGGCCGAGATCCTGGTCCGCGTCCGAGCCGAGGACCTGTTCGACGAGCCTCATCGGCTCGGTGAGCTCCTCGCCGGCGTGCGAGGCGTAGCGGTAGAGCGGCCCGGCGAACACCGTCAGCGCGATGCTCACCGCGACCATCGCGGCCGTGGCCCCGACCATGAGCCGAGGGGTATCCCGCTGCTCCTGCCGCGGCTGGGCGTGCGGAGCGTCGTGCAGCCGCTCGAGCAGCGCCGCCTCGCGCCCCTGCAGCATCATTCCCTCGGTCGTCGTGGGCTGCGGCACCGCGGGCCCGCCGAGCGCGGCGGCCCGGCTGCGCCAGAACGCGAGGCTCCAGGTCCTGGCGAGCGCGTAGAGGGTGAGCAGCGAAACGAGCGCACCGACGCCGATCAGCCAGTACCCCGCCGGCGTCGCCTGCTCGGCCGCCGCTTCGAAGAGTCCGAGCTTTCCGATGAAACCGGAGAACGGCGGGATGCCTCCCAGATTGAGCATGGGGATGAAGAACAGCACCGCGACGACGGGTGCCGCGCGCAGCATGCCGCCGAGCTCGGTGAGCGACGTCGTACCGCCCTGCCGTTCAACCAGGCCGACCGCGAGGAAGAGCGTGGTCTGCACGATGATGTGGTGGGCGATGTAGTAGATGGTCGCGGTGTACCCCGCCGCGTCGGCCATCGCGATTCCGAAGACGAGATAGCCGATATGGCTGATCAACGTGAACGAGAGCAGTCGCTTGATGTCGAGCTGGGACACGGCGCCGAGGATGCCGACCAGCAGCGTCAGCGCGGCGATCGTCATCAGCATGTCGTCGAGCGGGCTGTCGGGGAAGAGCTGGGTCTGCGTGCGGATCATCGCGTAGACGCCGACCTTCGTCAGCAGACCGGCGAACACCGCGGTGACCGGTGCCGGAGCGGTCGGATACGAGTCGGGGAGCCAGAAGGCGAGCGGGAACACGGCCGCCTTGATGCCGAAGGCGATCAGCAGCATGAGGTTCAGGATCAGCTGGATCCCATCGCTCAGCTCCGCGAGGCGCAGAGTCAGCTGCGCGAGGTTCACCGTGCCGGCTGCGGCGTACACGAGCGCGATCGAGGCGAGGAAGAGGATGGACGACACGAGCGAGACGACCACATAGGTCACGCCGGCCCGGATCCGCGGCCCGGTACCCCCGAGGGTGATCAGCACGTAGCTCGCGACCAGCAGGATCTCGAAGCCCACGTACAGGTTGAAGAGGTCTCCGGCGATGAATGCGTTGCAGACGCCGGCGCCGAGCACGAGATAGGTGGGGTAGTAGATCGAGACCGGCGTCTCGTCATCGCCGTCTGCGAGGCCCTGGCCCAGGGAGAAGAGCAGCACGCCGAGCAGCACGATCGCGGAGACGGCGAGCATGAGGGCGCTCAGCCGGTCCACGACAAGGGAGATCCCGAAGGGCGCGGCCCAGCCGCCGACCTGCATCACGAGCGTGCCGTACGCGTCGACCACGACCATGAACGCGATCGCGATCGCGAGCACGATCGCGAGCGCCGCCACGGTGATGACCTGCTGCGCCCGACGGCGTCCGGGCAGCGCGAGCGCGAGCGCGGCGCCCAGCAGGGGCACGAGCACGACGAGCGGGATCAGTGCGGTCATGATCGGTCTCCCCCGCCGGTTCCGCCGTTCCCGCTCCTGTCCGCCGCGATCTCGTCGTGCTCCTCGTCGTCCTCGTCGTCCTCGAACTCCGGTGTCGAGGCGAGCTCTTCGTCCGTGACCTCCTCGGTGGTGAGGGACTCGGCGCTCGTGAGCGTCGTATCGTGCTCGTCGTCCTGCACCTCGTCCTCGCCGTCCGTGGTGAGCCGCCAGGCCCGGTAGATGAGGGCGAGAATGAACGCGCTCACGCCGAACGTGATCACGATGCTGGTGAGGATGAACGCCTGCGGGAGCGGGTCGCTCATATCCTCCGGCTCGGTCTCGCCGTAGATGGGCGCTGCACCGAAGGAGCCGCTCGTCAGGAAGAGCAGCAGGTTCGTCGCGTTGCCTACGAGCAGGAATCCGAGCAGCACGCGGGTGAGACTGCGATCGAGCAGCAGATAGACGCCGATGGCGTAGAGCACCACCATGGCGAGCAGCAGAGCGAGCGGCATCGTCATCGCGCACCCCCCGTCGGCCGGGTCCCGGTAAGCGCGTCGTCCCGGAGGGAGGTCTGCAGATCGAGCTCCTCCTGCGAGTCGATCTCCGCGCCCAGGCTGCGCAGCACGTCAAGGATCAGCCCGAAGACGACGAGGTACACGCCGATGTCGAAGAACGTGGAGGTGACGATCGGCAGAGTGCCGAGCGGGCCGAGGTCGAGGTCGATCCACGACGAGGCGAGCGCCGCGTGCCCGAAGAAGAGCGGCAGCACGGCGACTGTCGCGGCGAGGGCGAGACCCACGCCCAGGATCTTGCCGGCGTCGATCGGCACGGTGGCGCGGAGCTCGTCCCGGCCTCCGGTGAGGTAGCGCGCGACCAGCGCGAGCCCGGCCACGAGACCGCCCGCGAACCCGCCGCCCGGCGAGTTGTGCCCGGTCAGCAGCAGGTAGAAGGAGAGCAGTATCAGCGCGTGGAAGATGAGGCGGATCACGACTTCGAGCACGATCGAGCGACGGGAGGGGTCGAGGTTGCGCCCCGCGAGCAGCCAGGTCCGACGCTCGGCGGGGTCGTTCGGATCCTCGACCCGACGGATCAGCTCGTTCACCCGCGATCGGGCGTCCCGCCGCGTCAGCTTCGGCGCGTTGTCGACGCGGGTGTTGAGGAACACGAGCGAGGCGACGCCCGTGGCTGCGGCGAGGATCACCGAGAGCTCGCCCATGGTGTCCCAGCCGCGGATGTCGACCAGCATGACGTTGACCACGTTCATGCCGTGTCCGCCGAGGTAGGCGAGCTCGGGGAGTTGCAGGGAGATCGGATCGGCGACCCGTGCGTCCATCGCCAGGAGCGCCACACCCCCCAGCAGCACGCCGACGCCGACGCCGATGGCGGCGCGCAACCAGCGCCGGCTGGACTTCGCCCGTACACCGATGTGCTGCGGCAGACGTCGGATCACGAGGACGAATGCGATCAGGGTGACGGTCTCCACGAGCACCTGGGTCAGCGCCAGGTCGGGAGCGCCGTGCAGGGCGAACACCGCAGCCATACCGTACCCGGTGACCCCGACGAGCACCACCGCTTGGAAGCGGGTGTGCGCCTTCGCCGCGAAGACCGCCGCGAGGATCATCACGGCGGCGATGCTGATCTGCACCGGCGAGCTGACGAGCACCAGTTCTTCGGGGAACTCGCCGACGGCGAGCACCGCACCGCCGATCGTGACGATCAATACGCTGAGGATCACCGCGAGGTAGAACGGCAGGGATCCGCGCTGGGTGAGCGCGGTCAGGCGCACCGCGAGTACGTCGAGCCAGTGGGTGAGCACCCAGTAGGCGTGCGAGGCCGAGAACCGCTCCGGCACCACCGGCAGGGTCCGGGGCTTCCGCACCAGCCACCAGGCGAGCAGCACGCCGAGCACGAGGACGAGCACCGAGGCGCCGAGCGCCGGGGTGAGCCCGTGCCAGAGGGCCAGGTGCTCCGGGTGCCCCCCGCCGGGCTGCTCCGCCGCGGACAGGCGCAGCCAGGGGTCGAGCAGCGGCGCCGCGAGACCGCCGAGGCAGGCCAGCGCGGTGAAGATCACCGGCGCGATCAGGATCGTCCCCGGCTGCTCGTGGATGATCTCGGCGGGGGCCGTGTCTCGCTTGGTCGCGAACGCGCCCCAGAGGAAGCGCCCCATGTAGGCGACGGTCAGCACGCTGCCCACCAGCGCAACGGCGAACGCGAGCACGGCGACGGGCGACCCCTCGCCCACCGCCATGAGCTCGGTGAACACCGACTCCTTCGCCACGAAGCCCAGCAACGGGGGCAGGCCGGCCATGCTCGCCGCGGCCAGCACCGTCGTGACCGCCAGACCCGGGCGCCGCCGGCCGACACCGCTCAACTGGCGCAGATCGCGCGTGCCGGTGCAGTGATCGATGATGCCGACGGCCAGGAAGAGCGGAGCCTTCGCGACGGCGTGGGCGAGCAGCAGTGCGTAGCCGGCGAAATCGGTCCTCGGGTCCGAGACGCCGAAGACCATCACGAGAAGGCCGAGCTGGCTGACCGTGCCGTGGGCGACGATCTGCTTGATGTCGTACTGGCGGAGCGCGCGAATGCCGCCGTTCAGCATGGTAAC
This sequence comes from Leucobacter soli, assembly GCF_042659205.1. Lineage (NCBI taxonomy): Bacteria > Bacillati > Actinomycetota > Actinomycetes > Micrococcales > Microbacteriaceae > Leucobacter > Leucobacter soli. Next base: position 1,078 of record NZ_JBHSRW010000024.1, on the reverse strand, counting down.
GGCGCCGAGAACGACGAGCGTCGTGCGGAAGCCGGGGAGGTCGCCGAAACCGGGGCCGAGCCGCGCGATCAGGTAGATCCCGGCCTTGACCATGGCGGCCGCGTGCAAGTAGGCGCTGACCGGGGTCGGTGCCGCCATGGCGCCGGGCAGCCAGAAGTGGAAGGGGAAGATTGCACTCTTCGAGAGCGCTCCGATGAGGACGAGGAACACCGCGACCGACGCGGCCGTGCCGTCGGGCGGATCGGCGAGGATCTCGCTCAGGTTGGTGGTCTGCGCCGCCGTGCCCAGCACGACCAGACCCACGAGCATGGCGAGGCCGCCGAACGTCGTCACGATGAGGGCCTGCAACGCCGCCGAGCGGGCGGTCCGCTGACGTGCCATATGGCCGATGAGCAGGAAGGAGAAGACCGTCGTCCCCTCCCAGAAGACGAACATCAGATAGATGTTGTCGGAGAGGACCAGGCCGAGCATGCTCGAGGCGAACCCCAGGAAGACGGAGCCGAACCGGGCGAGTCCTTCCTCCCCGTCTTCGAAGTAGTGCATACAGTACAGCAGCACGAGTGCGCCGGCGCCGGTGACCAGTAGCGCGAAGATCCAGGAGACCGCATCGAGGCGGAAGGTGAAGGCGAGGTCGAGCTGCGGCACCCAGCGGTGCTCCTCGACGATCGCACCGCCGGCGGCGATCGCACCGCCCTGGAAGGCAAACAGGACGAACACCGCGCCGAGCACGAGGGAGAACGCGAGGAAGGCCCGGCGCCCGAGGCGTCGGATCACCGGGTACGAGAGAATGGCAGCGATGGGGAGAGCGAGCAGAGTCGTCGTCATCATCCCCATACGCAGCCTCCTTCCACCCCGCCGAGCGCTCCGTACCAGCTTATCGGAGGCCGGGGAATCATCCTGACCGGCTGCCGACGCGAGGACGCAACGCCCGGCTCCGCGGCCTGCGCAAGCGGGGCCTGTGCGGCATAAAAAAAGGGGCTGGTCTCATCGAGACCAGCCCCTCATGAAGAGGTCCGGCGGTGTCCTACTCTCCCACACCCTCCCGAGTGCAGTACCATCGGCGCTGTCAGCCTTAGCT
>NZ_JBHSRW010000023.1:0-21143 GCF_042659205.1 Leucobacter soli | reverse complement strand
GAACGCCGCGGGGGCGTTCTGGTAGGCCACCGGGCGCTGGAAGCGCGCGATGGCCGCCGTGCCGACCGAAGTGCTGCTGTCGTTGGTGGTCGCCGGCCAGGGGCCGCCGTGCTGCTGGGCGGGGGTCACCGCGACACCCGTGGACCAGCCGTTGAAGAGCACCCGGCCGACCTGCCGGCTGATGGCCGAGACCAGCGCGCGCAGCTCGCCGGCGTTCTCGGTCTCACCGGTCGCCTCGCGCTCGCTCAGGTGCAGGGTTCCGGTGAGGTTGCCCTCGTAGAACTCGGGCATGAGCGCGGCGAGGTCGGTGCCGGCCGGCACCTCGACCAGGATCGAAAGCGGGCCGAAGGCCTCTTCGACCAGTGCTTCGCGCCCGGAGCGGAAGTCGTCGAGGGAGACGGCGACGACGGTCGGCGTCGCCCAGCCCTGACCGTCCTCGTCGAAGCGGATCGCGCCCGCGAGCACGGGGCGCACGCCGGTGCTCGCGAGGATCGCGTCGCGTCGATCCGCGAAGCTCTGCGCGATGCGCGGGCCGAGCAGGCGATGCTCGGGCAGGTCGGTGCCGGTGGTCGCGATCGCGGCGGGAAGCGCGCTGCCCTCGGGGATGAACACGAACCCCGGCTTGGTGCACAGCTGACCCGCGGATCCGGAGACGCTGGTGAGGTAGCCGGAGGCGATCGCGTCGGCCCGCTCGGCGATGGCGTCGGCCGTGATGAACACGGGGTTGACGCTGCCGAGCTCGCCGTAGAACGGGATCGGCGCCGGCCGGGCGGCGGCGATGTCGGCGAGCAGACGGCCGATGCCGATCGATCCGGTGAAGGATCCCGCCTTGATGCGCGGATCCTTCAGGATCTCGACGCCCGCGTCGCGGCCGTGCACGAGCTGGAAGATCCCGTCGGGCATGCCGGTGCCGCGCAGAGCCGCGAGCGCGACCTCGGCCGTCGCGTCGCTCAGCTCGGGGTGCCCCGAGTGCGCCTTGACGATGAGCGGGCAGCCGGCGGCGAGGATCGCGGCGGAGTCGCCGCCGAGCACCGAGAACGCGAACGGGAAGTTCGAGGCCGAGAAGTTGATGACCGGCCCGAGCGGCAGATGGGTGCGCCGCACGTCCGGTCGGGGGCCGAGCACGAAGTCGGGGTCCGCAGGGTCGATGCGGGCGTCCAGGTAGGCGCCGTCGACCAGGGTGTCGGCGAAGAGGCGGAGCTGCACGGCGGTGCGGGTGACCTCGCCATTGAGGCGAGCCTCGGTGAGGCCCGTCTCGCGCATGGCGATCTCCACGAGCCGCGCCTTGGCGGCCTCGAGCGCGTCGGCGATCGCGACGATCGCGCCGGCGCGATCCTCTGGGCGGGTGGCTGCGAAGGAGGCGGCGGAAGCCTCCGCCGCGGCGACGACGGCTTCGAGCTCGGGGGAGAGGGCGGACTCGGTCATGTTGTGGATCCTCGGTGGTGCTGTGGCGGGTGGAAGGCCGTGGAGCAGGCGTCCGCGAGTCAGACGGCGGGCTGCTGCTGGGTGATGCAGTGGATGCCGCCGCCTCGGGCGAAGAGCGGTCGAGCGTCGAGGCCGATCACCTCGCGCCCGGGATAGAACTCGCGCAGCACGCCGAGGGCGAGGTCGTCGGCCGGGTCGTCGAAGGCGCAGGCGAGCACCGCCCCGTTGATGACGACGTGGTTGACGTAGCTGTAGTCCACGAATCCTTCGTCGTCGCGCAGCGTCTCGGGTGCGGGCAGGTCGAGGATGTCGAAGGCGGCGCCGTTGTCGTCTCGGTAGCGCTCGGCCGTCGCACGGTTGACCCGGGCGATCTCGTGGTCGGGGTGCGAGGCGGAGTCCTGCCGGTGCATGAGCAGCACGTCGGGGGTCGGGAAGACGGCGAGGATGTCACTGTGGCCCCGGGTGCCGAAGCGCTCGTGGTCGCGGCTGAGTCCGCGCGGCAGCCAGAGGGCGCTCGTCGTACCGATGGTCCGCTCCAGCTCGGCCTCGACGCGCTCCTTCGTCCAGCCGGGGTTGCGGCCGGGATCGAGCTGCACGGTCTCGGTGAGGACGACGCGACCCGTGCCGTCGACCTGGATCCCGCCGCCCTCGTTCGTCATCTCGCTGTCGATGAGCTCCGCGCCGGAGGCCTCGGCCACGATCCGACCGATGTGCCGGTCCTTGTCCCAGTGCGCCCAGTCCTGGCCGCCCCAGCCGTTGAAGACGAAGTTCACGGCGCCGAGACGTCCGTCGTCGCCGATCACGAAGCTCGGCCCGATGTCCCGCATCCAGGCGTCGTCGAGCGGCGCGACGAGCTGTTCGATGCCGCCGGCCAGGTACCGGCGGGCGATGCTCTCGTCGCCGGGGTTGACCACGACGGTCACCGCCTGGAACTCGCTCGCCGCGTTCGCGACGGACGCCCAGGTGCGCCGCGCCTCTTCGACCTCCGCCTCTGACTCGCCGAGGGCATAGCCCTCGGTCGGCCAGGCGAGCCAGAGGCGCTCCTGCGGATGTCCCTCGATCGGCATGCGCCAGCTCGTCATCATCGACCTCGTCTCTCATCGCGCGGTGTGCGGCTCGACTCAGTCTACGAGGGTGCCGGGCGAGAAATCTCGTGGTCCGGAAGGGCGCGTCGAAATATTCATTGATCGGTAGAAGATATATTTTCACGGCGTCCCGGATGGGCAGATTCATCGGCCTGGCTTATTGCAAACTAAAACATCTATGTGTAGGTTGATTCGTGACCGGGCTGCAGTCGGCACGCCCGGCGGGGAATGAGTACGAGGGAGTACCCGGACCATGAATGATCAGTCGACCACGGCTGTCGAGCACGACGAGGATGCCGCCCACCTGGCATCGCTCGGCTACAGCTACGACACTACGTTCAAGCGCGAGATGAGTTTCTGGGGGAACGTCTCGCTCGGCTTCACCTACCTATCGCCCATCGCGGGCATCTACGCGATGTTCGCCTTCTCGTTCATGGCCGCCGGCCCGCCCATGGCCTGGGCGCTGGTCATCGCCCTCGTCGGCCAGTTCTTCGTGGCGCTCATCTTCGGCGAGGTCGTCTCGAACTACCCGGTCGCGGGTGGCGTCTACCCGTGGTCGCGGCGACTCTGGGGACGCAAGTGGGCGTGGATGAACGGCTGGATCTACGTCGTCGCCCTCGTCGGCACCATCGCGGCGGTCGCCTACAGCGTCGCGCCGTTCCTGATCGACGCCTTCCTGGGGTACGACGAGGCGCGCCCTGCGCCCACCGCGGGAGTCACGGTGCTGGTCGCCCTCGGCGTCCTGCTCGTCGCATCCGTGCTGAACTACTCGGGGACCAAGGTGCTGAGCCTCGCGGCCACGGTCGGCCTCATCGCCGAGATGATCGGCTCGGTCGCCATCGGCGTGTACCTGATCATCCGCAACTTCGTGTTCCTGGCCGGCAACGACCCCGAGCACCCCGGCCACTCCTTCTCGGTCTTCTTCACGAACGAGATCACCGCGGCCGATGGCACGGTGACCGCGATCGGTGCCGATGGACCCTTCGGCAGCGGCGTCGGCGGCTACTTCGGCGCCTTCGCATGGGCTGCGCTGATCGGCATGTACGCCTACTACGGCTTCGAGGCCAACGGCGACGTCGCCGAAGAGGTGAAGGATCCCGGCCGCCAGGTGCCGAAGTCGATGCGCATGACGCTCTACGTCGGCGGCCTCACCGCGAACCTGCTGGTGTTCGCGCTCGTGCTCGCCGTGCCGGACTACTCCAAGGTCGCCGACGGCACCGTGGCGAACCCGATCAGCGCCGCGATCAGCGACGCCTTCGGCCCGGTCTTCCCGATCGTCATGATCATCGTGTGCATCGCCTTCATCTCGTGCGTCACGAGCCTCCAGGCGGCCGCGAGCCGACTGCTCTTCTCGATGGGCCGCGACGGGTTCCTCCCGGCCTCGCGGTGGCTGGCCCACCACACGCCGCGACGCGGCGTGCCGAGCAACGCGGTGATCACCGCGGCCGTGTTCCCGGCGCTGGCGATCCTGCTCTCGCTGTTCGCCGAGAACGCGCTCACCGCGCTCATCGCCTTCGGCACCGTCGGCATCTACATCGGCTTCCAGATGGTGGTGCTGGCCGCGCTGCGCGCCAGGATCAAGGGCTGGAAGCCGGCGGGCAAGTTCAAGCTCGGCGCGTGGGCGTATCCGATCAACATCCTCGCCCTCCTCTGGGGCGTGCTGGCCATCGTGAACATCTCGTTCCCGTGGCCGGTGAACGACAACACCTTCCTCGACTGGGCCGTGCTGATCGTGCTGCTCATCGTGCTGGTGATCGGCTTCGTCTACATGCTGGCCACGAAGGCGCACCTCCGCGGCGACGCCCCCGCGGGCGACGCCAGCGGAGCGATCAAGACCGTCGTCTGATCCGCGTTCGGGCGGCCGGCTCCCTCGCCGGCCGCCCGTTCGTCTGCCCGGGATCAGCGGAGAAGAAGGAGGAGCGAGCGTGACAGATCTAGTCGTCGACCCCGAACGTTTCATCCACGGCGAGGAGGATCCCGCCGGCCCGCTCATCCCCGTAGTGGTGTCGCTGACCTTCCCCGGGATGAACCGCAGCGCCCACGACCTCGCGCTCGACCTCACGGTCACGGCGTTCGACGAGGTGCGACGCGCCGGCGGCCGACCCCGGCTGGTGGACTCCGCCGCGGCGGCTCCCCCGGAGAGCGCGGCCGTGTGCGACGAGGCCGACGCCGTGCTGTTCCTCGGGGGCGGAGACGTCGACGTCCGCTGCTACGGGTACACGGGCCCCGAGCCGCGCGGCTACTACGGAGTCGATGCGGATGCGGATCGCTTCTGCCTCGATCTCATCCGCGAGAGCGTCCGGCGCGACCTGCCCGTGCTCGCGCTCTGCCGAGGCTCGCAATTGCTCAACGTCGCCTACGGCGGCACGCTGATCCCCGACATCGAGGACTGGCGGATCCACCGCGGGCCGGGCGGCGACGAACTGATGATCGACGAGGCGTTGACGCTCGAGCCCGATTCCCGCATCGCGGCGATCCTCGGCCGGACCGAGGCGATCGTGCGCAACGGGCATCACCAGGCGGTGGACCGGGTCGGCGAGGAGCTCCGCCCGGTCGCGTTCGCGGCGGACGGCATCGTCGAGGCCACCGAGCATCGGTCGGCGAGCTGGGTCGTCGGCGTGCAGTGGCACCCGGAGGAGGCCGGAGCCGACGTGGCCGATCGGCATCGGATTTTCGACGCGTTCGTGGAACAGGGGCGCGGCGACCGCTGAGCCGGTCGGGGCCCTCCCCGCGCGGGTTACGCGGGGACCGAGAGCCCGGCTACCTCGAGCACGCCCGGCAGCCACTCGAGCGCGATGTCGCTCGGCAGATCCCACGACGAGGCGTCGTGGCGGCCGTAGTCGCCGACCCGCTCGGCGCCCTGCGCGGCGAAGCGGCGATCGATGTGCTCGCTGCCCTGGCTGTAGGTCTCCTCGTAGAAGCTGTCGCCCAGGCCGAACATGGCGTAACGGACACCGCTGAGGTCGGGCAGCGCGGCGTCGAAGGCCTCCGCGAAGGGCAGCGCCGTGTTCGGGAGCTCGCCGTCGCCGTGGGTCGAGCAGATCACCAGGTAGAAGGTGTCGGCCCGGAGGTCGTTCGGGTCGAAGTTCTGCAGGTCGAAGACCTCGACCTCGTCGTGGGTCTCGCGCAGCTTCGCTCCGAGGTCGTCGGCGATCAGCTCGCTGTTGCCGGATTCGGTGCCGTAGAGGACGGTGATCTTCACTGTGGGTGGTCCTTTCGAAGTGGTGCCGCAGCGCGGTGTTCGGGCGCCGTGGTCGGATCGTGAGTCGGGGTGGGCCCGCTCAGGGTTCTTCTCGGGCGATGGCGACCATCGCCTCGTGGTCGGTGAGCTTGCGGCGGGCGCGGTCGTCCGGCGCGAGCTCGCGCTCGTGCTGTTCGAGCCGCAGCCACTGCTCGTAGGAGACGGCGCGCTCGTGCACGGTGCCGGGCAGGCCGTCGTAGCCGGGTTTGGGGTCGCCATCGAGCGTACCCGAGGCGAGGTCGGCGAGGATCTCGTCGGCTACGGACTTGGCGCACGCGCGGTTCTCGGGAATGGCGCCCCGAGGCCCGCGCTTCGCCCATCCGGTGCGGTAGAGTCCGGGGCGGATCCGGCCGGTCTCGGACGCCTGCTCCACCAGTTCGGCGAGCGCGTCGTCGGTGCGGGTGAACCCGATCGCGGTGAGCACGGAGCTCGCCGGGATCAGCTCCACGCCGGCCGCCGTGGTGATCTCGACGCCCTCGACCTTCCCTTCGCCGACGATGCGCAGCGGGGTGGAGCCGAAGCGGAGCGCGACCTCCGGACCGTCGTGGTGCGGGCGATCGGCGCTGACGAGGTCGGCGAGAGCGGCGAGCCGCGCGGTGGCGATTCGATCCCCGTCGACCGGCGACGTATCGCCGAGTTCGGGGGCCGAGTACCGCGCGCGGGGGAGCGCCGCGAGCTCCTTCAGCATCTGGGGGTCGCTCTTCGCAGCGGCCGGTGCGGACCGGTTCAGGAGGGTCACGCGCTCGGCCGGTGCGGAGAGGTAGGCGTCGAGCGCGTGGTCGGCGATGTCGCTGTCGATGTAGCCCGATCGATCCTTGACCAGGAAGCGGAGGAGGTCGATGGCGACGTTGCCGCCGCCGATGATGACCACGTCGTCGCCGAGCGCCGGCAGGAACGGGCGTTCGCCGGGGTGCGAGTTGAGCACGCGCGTGATGGTCCCGGATCCGTAGATGCCCGGGAGGTCCTCGCCGGGGATCCCGATGCGGGCGTCGTCGCTCAGCCCGGTGGCGAGCACCACGACGTCGAAGGCCGCGCACAGCTCGTCGAGGCCGAGGTCGCGCCCCACCTCGATGTCGCCGGCGAAGCGCACGGCCGGGTCGGCGAAGAGGCGATCGAACTGGCGGGTGATGGTCTTCGTGCTCTGGTGATCCGCGGCGACGCCGTATCGGATCAGGCCGTACGGGGAGGGGAGGCGGTCGAAGACGGTGATCTCGATCTCCTGCGCTCCGCGCAGCATCGCCTGCGCCAGGTAGCAGCCGGCCGGCCCGCTGCCGAGCACGGCGAGGCGTAGCGGTGATGGATGCGGCATGTCGGCTCCTTCGCAGTCAGCGTCGCGTGATCCAGTGTACCCATAAAGATTTAATTAGTGAATGTATAAATTCGCCGAGTATCAAGGCTGCAGGATATATCTTGAGAATTCGCTGGAGCGCTTGCGTCGTAAAAGATTCACGTATAGCGTATTTCTTGATAGGGCTCATGCGAGGTCGCGCGAGCCACGGATCTTCGACAAGGGAGTACGAATGACCGCAACGATCGACGAGGTCCCCTACCTCGACATCTCGGCCCCCGACTTCGCCATGAGTTCGGAGCAGGTGCGCGACGCGCGCGAGCGCAGCTGGTATGCGCGCACGAACTACGGCGTCGCGGTACTGCGCTACCAAGAGGTCACCGAGCTGCTGAAGCACCCGAGCCTCAACCAGGGCAGCGCCAAGTGGCCCGAGCACCACGGCGTCCACAGCGGCCTCTTCTACGACTGGTGGAGCAAGAACCTCCTCGTGCTCGAGGGCGACGAGCACCACCGCATCCGGCGGCTGCTCAACCCGGCCTTCTCGCCGCGCGTCGCCGAATCCCTGAAGCCCGAGTTCGCCGACATCGCGCTCGAACTGATCGAGAACATGAAGGCCAAGCAGGCGCGCGGCGAGCAGGTCGAGTACGTCGCCGACTTCTCCGAGCCCTTCGCCACCCGCGCCCTCTGCGCCATGATGGGCCTCTCGCACGAGCACTGGCCGTTCATCGCCGACCGGGCGAACACAGTGGGATACGCGCTGAGCGTCAGCATCAAGGAGGACATCGACCGGATCGACCGCGCCGTGCACGAGTTGTACGACTTCGTCGATACGCTCATCCAGGAGCGCACCGCCGAGCCCGGCGAGGACGTCGTCTCGCGCCTCATCGGCTTCACCGCGCACGGTGACAAGCTGAGCGACGCCGAGCTGCGCAACGCCCTCGTGCTGATGCTCTTCGGCGGTATGGACACCACTCGGAACCAGCTCGGGCTCATCGTCCAGACCTACATCCGGAACCCCGAGCAGTGGGAACTGCTCGCGCAGGATCCCGAGGGCCTCGCGAAGCCCGCGCTCGAGGAGGCGCTGCGCGTCAACCCGACCACGCGGTGGGTCACGCGCGAGGCAAACGAGGACTTCGAGTACAACGGCCTGCAGATCGAGAAGGGCACCACGGTGCACCTCTTCACCATGGCGAGCGGCACCGACCCGGAGGCCTACCCCGATCCCGAGATCGATCTGCTCGCCAAGGATCGCAAGCCCCATCACACCTTCGGCGGAGGCGTGCACCACTGCCTGGGCCACTACATCGCCCGCGCCGATATGAGCATCGCCCTGCCGCTGCTGGCGCAGCACTTCACCGATCTCTCCTGCCCCGGCGGAGACGAATGGCTGCCGGACTCCGGCAACACCGGACCCGTTCGCTACCCGCTCGACTTCAGCGTCCGCAGCTGACCCCACCGTCAGAGACGACGAAAGGAAACCCATGACCGAGACCAGCACCGGCGGGCGCTTCGGCGCGGCCCTGCGCGAGATCCTCGCCGACGACACCGCCTTCGACCGGCACCGCGAGGCGAACCTGCGCCCCGAGACGGTCGAGGCGCTCGGCGCCAAGATCCGCGAGTCGGGTGTGAAGTTCATCTACTACATGCTGCCGACGCTCGGCAGCCGGACGGTGGCGAAAGTGGTGCCGGCCGAGCTCTACGAGCGCATGCTGAAGAAGGGCATCGCCTTCCACCGCACCGCGCTGACGGATCTGCAGACCAGCCGAGAGGGCGAGCTCATCGGCGGCGGCGTCGACGCGCACGAGTTCTGGGGTCTGCCCGATCCGGAGACCTTCCAGGTGCTTCCCTGGGACACCGAAGTCGGCCGCATCTTCTGCACGGCGTACGATCCGCCCCATCTCGGCGCAGCGGGCGGCCGGCTCGTCGCGCTCGACACCCGCGCTCTGTTCAAAGCCTCGATGGCCGGATTCACCGAGCGCACGGGCCTCGAGCTGCGCTCGGGCCTCGAGCCGGAGATGACCTGGACCGGACCCGGTATCGAGGTGATCTCGAAGGACGACCAGAGCCCGGCCTACCAGGTCGAGAACCTCGAGAAGATGCGCCCCGTGTTCAAGAAGGTCATCGGCTACGGCCAGGCCCTCGACTTCACGATGATCCAGGGCGACTACGAGGACGACGGCCAGATCGAGCTCAACTGGGAGTACGACCGCTCCGACCGAACCGCCGAGCGCATGACCACGTACCGTCAGATCTGCAAGCAGGTCGCACGCGAGCTCGGCCTCCAGGCGAGCTTCATGGCGAAGCCCTACAACGGCAAGATGGGCAACGGCTGCCACCACAACCTCAGCCTCTGGCGGGTCGGCGACGGCGACGCGGTGAACGTGATCGAGGACGGCCGCGTCGAGCTGCACGCGACCGAGACCGCGCGCCACGCGATGGGCGGCATGCTGCTGCACACGCCCGGCTCGATGCTCGTCATGGCCTCGACCGTCAACTCCTACAAGCGCTTCTGGGATGCGGGCCAGTTCGCCCCGTCCGGCGCCGACTGGGGCCTCGACACCCGAGGCGTCGCGATCCGCATCTCGGCGAACGGCCGCATGGAGTACCGACTGCCCGACGCGAGCGTCAACCCGTACCTCTCGCACCTCTACCTGCTCGCGGCGATCGAGCACGGCCTCGAGGCGCAGATCGACCCGGGCGAGCCGGGCGAGCTGAGCGACGCGGCGAACGGAGGCACGGTGCCCAACACGCTCGGCGCCGCGATCGAGGCGTTCGAATCGGACGAGTACCTGATGAACGCCATGCCGGAGGAGCTGACCCGGATCTTCCTTCAGCTCAAGCGCGACGAGTGGGCCCGCTATTGTGGTCAGATCACGCAGTGGGAATTCGATCAGTACTGGGAGGCGATTCCGTGAGCACCGCGAACGACGCGCGCATCATCCGTCTGGCATGCATCGACTCGGCCGCGCTGCCGCTGTTCGACAAGAGCCCCGACGGCGCGACCCGCGCCGGCTACGAGCCGGAGGCGGCGGCACTCGTCGCCTCCCGGCTCCCCGGCGGGGCCGCCGAGATCGAATGGGTCATGCTGCCCTGGGAGGACATGATCCCCGCCGTGCGCCGCGGCGATGCCGATGCCGTGTGGTGCGGCCAGGGGATGACCGAGGAGCGCGCCGCACTCGTCGACTTCACGCGCCCCTACGCCGTGTTCAACGAGACCCTCATCGTGCGCGCCGACGACCCGGCGCGCTCGCCCGAGCAGCTCGCCGGCTACCGGATCGGCGCCATCGCCAACTCGACGAACATGAAGCTGGCCGAGACCTTCCCGGGTGTCGAGCTCGTGAGCTTCGGCGCCAGCGACGACGTCTTCAGCGACATGATCGAGGCGACTCGTTCGGGCGAGGTCGACGGCTTCGTCGACGACGACGTCGTGATGATCCCGCTCGGGCAGGAGGACCCCGATTTCGTCGAGGCCTTCACCGTGCCGACCGGCAACCGGTGGGGGATCGGGGTCGCGCCGGGGGCCGACGCCCTGCGCGAGGAGATCGACACCGCGCTCGCCGCAGTGATCGCTGACGGCTCGCTTGAGGAGGTCTGGAAGAAGTGGATGCCGCTGCTGGCGTTTCCCCTATGAAGTCGAGGAAGCCGATCGATGAGCACTGAAATGCAGAGCGGGCGTCGGATGCCGCGCATCGCAGTCACCGGCATGTGGTCGAACCAGATCCACGGGTTGCGCTTCGACGGCAGCGCCGTCGCCGCGGCCGTCCTTCGCTCGGTCGTGCGGGCCGGCGGCGACCCGCTGACGCTGTTCGCCGAGCACCCGGCGCCCGCGGCCGAGCGCCTGCACGGATTCGACGCGCTCCTCGTACCCGGTGGTTACGACGTGGATCCGCGCCGCTACGGGGAGGAGCCGCTCGAGACGACCGTGCCGGCCGACTTCTCGGCGCAGGACGACTTCGAGGCCGGGATGATCGCCGCGGCCGTAGAGCAGGGGATCCCCGTGCTCGCGATCTGCCGCGGGTTCCAGCTGCTCAACGTCGAACGGGGCGGCACGCTGGTCCAGGATCTCGAGGCGGACAGCCCCCATCGCAACAGCGTCCACGAGGTGGTGCTCGCGGAGGATTCGCGACTGGCCACGGTTCTGGGGGCCGAGCAGCTGTCGGTCTCGTCGTACCACCACCAGGCCGTCGGCCGCGTCGGCGCCGGGCTGCGCGCGGTCGGCACGGCGCCCGACGGCATCGTCGAGGCGCTCGAGTTCGAGGATCCGGCCATCGAGCTGCTCGCGGTGCAGTGGCACCCCGAGGACTCGGCCGCGGACGACCCGCGCCAGCACGCGCTCTTCGCCTGGCTGGTCGAACGGGCCTCCCAGCACGCGGCTCAGTAGACCGGGTGCTCCCGTACCAGGATGTGGACGCCGTCCGTGGCTTCGGAGAGGGGCTCGAAGCGGGTGCCCTCCGGGGGTACCGCCACGCGATCGCCGGGCAGGTAGTCGACCGAGTTGCTGAGCAGGACGTTGCCCCGCCGGCTCAGCAGTGCGATCTCCGTGTCGCAGGCGAGCAGTGTCGGCAGCAGGGCGCGCTCGAGGTCGTCGATCTGGATATCGGTACCGACCGCGCCGACGCGCCGACCGCCGACCACGGCCGGAACGGTCAGCGTCATGATGTACATCTCGACACCGAGGTAGTCGATGAACGGGCCCACGGCCGCGCTCCGCCCCTCCGAGAAGGAGCGCGTGAACCACTCGTGCTGCTCGTAGTCGTAGTAGCGGTCCGCACCGGGCACGACGCCGAAGGAGTAGCGTGCGAATCGGGACTCGTCCTCGCGCACCCACCATTCGAGGCGGCCGCTGTCCGTACCGAGCGCCGAATGCGCGAAGATGAGCCCGCAGCCGTCGACGACCGGGTGCTCGGCGAGGAACCGGGCGGCGGCGGCTTTCATGCCGCGTCGTGCGGCCGAGGGGAGTTCGAGGGTGCCGGCCTCATCGAAGCCCAGCCCGGAGATCAGCTCCTCTCCGAGCTCCGCGAGATGCACGAAACGATCGTCGAACCACGCGCTCAGCGCGGCGATCGTCTGCTCTGCGTCCACCTTCTCCGCGTGAGGGTTCACAGTTTGCTCCTCGAGTTGGCGGCCCGCCCGGTCTCCTCGATGCCCTGGAGCGACTCGGGCAGTGCGAGCTTCGCCGCGACGATCGCCCGGATGTTGCTCATGATGTGCGCCTCGGCGACCCGCCAGGCATCGTCCGCCCGGCCCTGCTCGATCGCCATGACGAGCGCGAGATGATCGGTGAACGCGTCGTGCGCCGAGACCCGGGCCAGCCCCTCGCTCCAGAGGAGCGGGGTGATCTCCGACTGCAGGCGCTGCTCGGCCGTGAGCAGGCGCTGCGACTGGCTGAGCACGGCGATCTCGATGTGGAAGCGGCTGTCGCTCAGCGTGAGATCCTGCGCGCCGCGCGCCTCTCTGGCGCGGAACGCCAACTCCGCGAGACGCGTCGGCCGGGCGGGCGAGGAGCGGAGCGCGGCGAGCCTCGCGGCCGAGGCCGAGATCGCGGCGTGCTCGTCGGCGAGATCGCGCAGCGCGACGATGCTCGTGGTCGCGAGCGCCTGGCGCAGCGAGTGCTGGCTCGGGAACGGGGCCTTCACGACGAAGGTGCCGCCGTTGCGCCCCCGTCGCGTCTCCACGATCCCCTGCGCGCGCAGGCTGGCGAGCGCCTTGCGCAGGGTCGCCACTGCGACGCCGAACTGATTCGCCAGCTCGATCTCCGCCGGCAATCGCTCGCCGACGGCCAGCATGCCGAGCGAGATCGCCGAAGCGATCCGCTCGGCGATCCCGCCGACCTGCTGGCCCGACACCTCATCGGCGTCCGCGGCGACCGCGGAGCTCGACAGGATCGGGGAGCGCATGATCGGTCGCCTACTCGGTGCCGAAGCTGAGCGCCTCGGCGATCAGCTTCTCCTGCTCGAACGCGTGCACCTTCGCGGAGCCGGTCGACGGCGCGGCCGAGGCCTTGCGCGAGACCACGCGGATCTTGTCGTTGTCGAGGCGCTTCGCGAGCACGAGCGAGATGAACGGCCAGGCGCCCTGGTTCTCGGGTTCGTCCTGCACCCACACGAGCTCGGCGCCCGGGTAGTTCGCCAGCACGCGCGCAAGTTCGAGCGCGGGCAACGGGTAGTACTGCTCGACGCGCACGAGCGCGACGCGCGGATCCGGCTTCTTCTCGAGCGCGACGCGCAGATCGTAGTAGACCTTGCCGGAGGTCAGGATGACCCGGGTCACCTCGCTCGGGCTGGCCTGCGCATCGTCGATCACGGGCTGGAAGGAACCGCTCGTGAAGTCCTCGACCGAGGAGGTCGCGCCGCGCAGGCGGAGCATCGACTTCGGGGTGAACACGATCAGCGGCTTGCGCGGGCGCGCATAGGCCTGGCGGCGCAGCAGATGGAAGTAGTTCGCCGGAGTCGAGGGCCGGGTGACGACCATGTTGTTCTCGGCGCAGAGCTGCAGATAGCGCTCGATGCGCGCCGAGGAGTGATCCGGCCCCTGCCCCTCGTAGCCGTGCGGCAGCAGCAGCACCACGGAGGACTGCTGACCCCACTTCTGCTCGGCCGCGGCGATGTACTCGTCGATCACGCTCTGCGCCCCGTTCGCGAAGTCGCCGAACTGGGCCTCCCACAGCACGAGCGCGTCCTCCCGCTGCAGCGAATAGCCGTACTCGAAGCCGAGCGCGGCGTACTCGGAGAGGAAGGAGTCGTAGATCCAGAACCTCCCCTGGTCCTCCGAGAGGTTCAGCAGCGGGAACCATTCCTGGCCGTTCGCGCGGTCGTGGAACACGGCGTGGCGCTGCGCGAACGTCCCGCGGCGGGCGTCCTGCCCCGAGAAGCGCACGGCCGTACCCTCCATGAGCAGCGAGCCGAGCGCCAGCAGCTCGCCGAAGCCCCAGTCGATGCCGCCCTCGCGGCTCATCTCGACGCGCTTGTTCAGCAGCTGCTGCAGCTTCGGATGCACGGTGAACCCGGCGGGCGGGTTGCCGTGCGCCTCGCCGACGCGCTCGATCACGCTGCGATCCACCGCGGTGGCGACGTCGGAGATGACGGGCAGCTCGGTTGTGGCTGGCGAGGCGATCCCGCTCCGGTCGACGACCGGGATCGAACCGGTCTGCGCGGCGTGAGTCTCGAGGAACGCCTGCTCGAGCCGGCTCTGGAAGTCCTGCTTCGCCTTGTCGTACTCTTCCTCGGTGATGTCGCCGCGGCCGACCAGGCCCTCGGTGTAGAGCCGACGGGTCGAGCGCTTGGCCTCGATCAGGTCGTACATCAGCGGCTGGGTCATCGAGGGGTCGTCGCCCTCGTTGTGCCCGCGGCGCCGGTAGCAGATCAGGTCGATGATCACGTCCTTGTGGAAGCGCTGGCGGAACTCGTACGCGAGCTGCGCCACGCGGACCACCGACTCCGGGTCGTCGCCGTTGACGTGGAAGATCGGCGACTGCACGACCTTGCCCACATCGGTCGAGTAGACGGCGGACCGGGAATCCTGCGGCAGCGTCGTGAAGCCGACCTGGTTGTTGATGACGACGTGGATGGTGCCGCCGGTGCGGTACCCGCGCAGCTGCGACATCTGCAGCGTCTCGTAGACCACGCCCTGCCCGGCCATGGCCGCGTCGCCGTGGACCAGGATCGGCAGGGTGGTGAAGGATCCGATCGGCTTGAGATCCTGCTTCGCGCGGACGATGCCCTCGAGCACGCCGTCGACGGTCTCGAGATGCGAGGGGTTCGCGGCGAGGTGGATCGGCACCTGCGTGCCGTTCGGGGCGGTGAAGACGCCCGAGGTGCCGAGATGGTACTTCACGTCGCCGGAGCCCGTCTTCTGCGCGGTCCCCTCGAACTCGCGGAAGATCTGGCCGTAGGTCTTGCCGGCGATGTTCGAGAGCACGTTCAGACGGCCGCGGTGCGCCATGCCGATATCGACGCTGTCGACCCCGTCCTCGGCGGCGTCGATGAGCATCGCGTCGATCAGCGGGATGACCGATTCGCCGCCCTCGAGGCTGAAGCGCTTCTGGCCCACGTACTTGGTCTGCAGGAAGGTCTCGAACGCTTCGGCCTCGTTGAGCTTCTCGAGGATGCGCATCTGCTCGTCGCGGGTCGGCTTGGCGTAGGGCACCTCGACCTGCTCCCGGATCCAGGCCCGCTGCTCGGGGTCCTGGATGTGCATGTACTCGATGCCGATCTTGCGGCAGTACGAGTCGCGCAGCACGCCGAGGATGTCGCGCAGCGACATGGTGGGAGTGCCTCCCATGCCTCCGGTCGGGAACTGGCGCTCGAGGTCCCAGAACGTGAGGCCGTGCGACTCGATCTCCAAGTCGGGGTGGGAGCGCTGCACGTACTCCAGCGGATCGACGTCCGCCATGAGGTGGCCGCGCACGCGGAACGCGTTGATGAGCTCCTGCACCCGCGCCGACTTGTCCACCGCGCCGGTGAGGTCGACGTGGATGTCGTTCGCCCACTGGATCGGCTTGTAGGGGATGCGCAGCGCGGCGAAGATCCCCTCGTAGAAGCCGTGCCCGCCGATCAACCGCTCGTGCACCTGCTTCAGGAACTCGCCGCTGCCGGCGCCCTGGATCACGCGGTGATCGTAGGTGCTCGTGAGCGTGATCGTCTTCGAGATGCCCAGCCGGTTGAGCGTCTCGGGCGCCGCGCCCTGGAACTCCGCCGGGTACTCGAGCGCCCCGGCGCCGATGATGGATCCCTGGCCCTGCATGAGGCGCGGCACCGAGTGCACCGTGCCGATGCCGCCCGGGTTGGTCAGCGAGATGGTGGTGCCCTGGAAATCGGCGGCCGAGAGCTTGCCCTCCCGGGTGCGCTTGACCAGATCCTCGTAGGCGGCGAGGAACTCGTTGAAATCGAGGGTCTCCGCGCGCTTGATCGATGGGACCATGAGCGCTCGGGTGCCGTCGGGCTTCGGCAGGTCGATCGCGATGCCCAGGCCGATGTGCGCCGGGGCCACGATCGAGGGCTTCCCGTCGACCTCGGCGTAGGCGACGTTCTGGCTCGGGAACTCCTTGAGCGTCTGGATGAGGGCCCAGCCGATCATGTGGGTGAACGAGACCTTGCCGCCGCGGCTCCGCCGCAGGTTGCTGTTGATGACGAGGCGGTTGTCGATGAGCAGCTTCGCCGGGATCGTGCGCACGCTCGTCGCCGTCGGCACCGAGAGGCTCTCGTCCATGTTCTTGGAGAGGGTCCGCGCCATGCCCTTGAGCGGGGTGACCGCGTCCTCAGCGGCCTGCTCCGGGATCGCGCCCGTAGCGGGTGCGGTGCGCGGCGCGTCGGCGGGGATCGGCGCCTGGCGCGGGGCGACGTTGGTCGTGCGCGAGGGTTGGATGGGGGTGCTCGTCGTGGTCGGGGGGAGCGTCGTACCGGTGCCGTTGGCAGCCGCCGCCGGTGCCGCATGCGCCGGTGCCGCCGGAGCGGTCGCGGCCGCCGGCGCGGCCGCACTGCCTCCGGCACCTCCGTCGGCGCCGCTCGCATACTTCTCGAGCACCGGCCACCAGGACCGATCTACCGAGGCGGGGTCGGCGACGTACTGCTTGTACATCTCGTCGACCAGCCAGGCGTTGGCGCCGAAATCCGAAGTGTCGTTGAGTCCTGCGGAGCCTTCGTTGCCCTCAGCCAAGGCGATTCCTCTCATCGTGGATAGACGCAGCAGCGGGCGGCACGGCTCCTCTGCGGACTCCGGGCTCGCCCTGGATACCAGCCTACGCCTTTTCGCAAGCCGATACGGCATGGTTCTCGGCCCGATCCGAGCCGGGCTTTGCTACAGTTGTGCCGATCATGGATTCACCGAGTCGAAGACCCGCGGAGGCCGCCGAGCCTCCGAGCGCCAGCGAGGCCGCCGAGCCTCCGAGTCCCAGCCGCGCATCCGCGCGGCCCTTCGCACCGTCACCCGGCGGGCCCCACCGATGAACGAGTGGTGGCTGCTGGCAATCGGCCTGATCCTCACGTTCGGCACCGGCGTCTTCGTCGCCGCCGAGTTCTCGCTCGTCGCCCTCGACCGGCATGAGCTCGAACGGCGCCGCGACGCCGGGGAATCCGGGCTCGACCGCGTCATCGCCGGTCTGCGGATCACCTCGACGCACCTCTCGAGCGCGCAGCTCGGCATCACCATCACGACGCTGCTCGCCGGGTACACCCTGGAGCCGGCGTTCAGCGCCATGCTCGAGGGTCCGCTCGCGGGACTGGGCATCCCGGAAGGCGTCCGCCGGCCGATCGCCGTGCTCGTCGCCGTCGCGGCGGCGACGCTGCTCTCGATGGTGATCGGCGAGCTGGTGCCCAAGAACTTCGCCATCGCGAAGCCGCTGCCCACCGCGCAGGTGGTCATGCCGCTGCAGCATGCCTTCACCGCCGTGTTCCGGCCCGCCATCGTCGTCCTCAACGGCAGCGCGAACGGGCTGCTCCGCGCCATAGGCATCGAGCCGAAGGAGGAGCTCTCGGGTGCGCGGACTGCTGAGGAGCTCTCCTCGCTCGTGCGCCACTCGGCGAGCGCCGGGCTGCTCGAGGCCGATACGGCGACGCTCCTCGATCGCACGCTGCGCTTCGCCGAGCACACGGCCGTCGACGTGATGACCCCGCGCACGCGGATCGAGAGCATCCACCGGCTCGAGCCGGCCTCGGCCGTGCTCGAGCTCGCCGGTCGCACCGGCTTCTCGAGGTTCCCGGTGATCGACGAGGACCGCGACGACGTCGTCGGCGTCGTGCACGTGAAGCAGGCCGTGGCCGTGCCCCGTGCGAAGCGGTCCGAGGTGCCGGTCGCCGCGCTCATGGAGGAGCCCGTGCGAGTACCCGAGACGATGCACCTCGACCAGCTGCTCGAAGACCTGCGCACGCAGGGGTTCCAGCTCGCGATCGTGGTCGACGAGTACGGCGGCACGGCCGGGCTCGTCACCCTCGAGGACCTCGTGGAGGAGATCGTGGGAGAGGTCGCCGACGAGCACGACCGCGCGCGCGCAGGCGTCGTCGGCACCGCCTCCGAGATGACGCTCCCGGCGGATCTGCGGCCCGACGAGGTGCGCGAGCAGACGGGCATCGAGATCCCCGACGGCGACGACTACGACACGATCGCGGGCTATGTGCTGCTCGAGCTCGGGCGCATCCCGGTGGTCGGCGACGAAGTCGCGCTGCACGGTCCCGACGGCACCGACGGCGGGACCCTGCGCGTCGAGCGCATGGAGGGACGCAGGATCGCGCGTCTGCGCTACCTGGGTCCGCCCGTCGAGGGGATCGCGGACGAGGCCGCAGCCGCCGGATCGGACACCGGAAGGGCCGATGCGGCCGATCCCTCCCGCCTTCGAGGCCCTGGGCGCGACGCAGAGGGAGGTGCGCGATGAGCGACTGGCTCGGCATCGTCTGGCTCGTGCTCCTGCTCGTCGCCAACGCCTTCTTCGTCGCCGCCGAGTTCGCGGTGATCTCGGCGCGCCGCTCCCAGATCGAGCCGCGGGCGGAGGCCGGCTCCAAGCGGGCCAGGACCGCGCTCTACGCGATGGAGCATGCGACCCTGATGCTCGCCACCAGCCAGCTGGGCATCACCGTCTGCTCGCTGCTGATCCTGAACGTCTCCGAGCCTGCGATCCACCACCTGCTCGAGGGGCCGCTCGAATGGACCGGCCTCTCGGCGGAGGTCGTCTCGGTGGCGGCGTTCGTCATCACGCTGCTGCTCGTCTCCTACCTGCACGTCGTCTTCGGCGAGATGGTGCCGAAGAACGCGGCGTTCTCGATGCCCGATCAGGCCGTGCTGCTGCTCGCACCGCCGCTCGTGTGGGTCTCCCGGCTGTTCCGGCACGTCATCGCCGGGCTGAACGCCATCGCCAACGGCGTGCTGCGGATCTTCGGCGTCGAACCGAAATCTGAGGCGAACGCCACCTACACGCTCGACGAGGTCGCGAACATCGTGAGCCACTCGACCCGGGAGGGAGTGCTCGAGGATCGCAGCGGCGCAGTGAGCGCCGCCTTCGAGTTCACCACGAAACGGGCGATCGACCTGGTGGTGCCGCGGGAGAAGCTCCTGGTGCTGCCCGTCGGAGCGACGCCGGAGGACGTCGAGGCCGAAGTGGCGCGCCACGGCTACTCGCGCTACCCGATCGGCGACGCCGCCGGAGCTCTGGCGGGATACGTGCACGTGAAGGATCTGCTGCGCATCTCCGCGGATCGGATCGCGGAGCCGATCCCGCCGAAGCGCATCCGCGAGATGCTCACCCTGCGCCTCGACACCGACCTCGAGGACGTCCTCGCGCGGATGCAGGCCCGCGGCGTGCATCTCGCCCGCGTCGTCGACGCCTCGGGCGCCGAGCTCGGCGTGGTGTTCCTCGAGGACGTGCTCGAGGAGCTGGTCGGGGAGATACACGACGCGACCCGTCGGCAGCGGTACGAGTAGCGCCGCCGCCCGGCCTACGCCGTCAGGAGGCGTGCGAGCTCCGCGCCGACACGGGCGTGCTCGATCAGGAACGCGTCGTGACCGAACGGCGAGTCGAGCCGTGTCGCGAGATCGCCGTCGAGGCTGCCCGGCACGTGCGCCGCGATGACATCCTGCCCGTCGAGGGTGAACAGGCGATCGCTCGGGATCCCTATCACGAGCGTCGGGAGCGTCAGCCCGCCGAGCGCCTCCGCGACCCCTCCGCGCCCCCGTCCCACATCGTGCGAGTTCATCGCCTGCACGAGCGTCAGGTAGCTATTGGCGTCGAAGCGTCGTGTGAACTTGTTGCCGTGGAAGTCGAGGTAGCTCTCGACTGCGAAGCGTCCGCCGCCGCCCAGCGGGCTCACCGCGGACTGCCAGGCGCGCCCGAAGCGCTCGTCGAGCTCGGTGTTGCTGCGGTAGTTCAGCAGGGCGAGCCGCCGGGCCGTCGCCAGCCCGTGGTGCGGGCCCACGCCGTCGGGGGCGTCGTAGTAGTTGCCGCCGCGCCAGGCGGGATCGGAACGGATCGCCTCGAGCTGCACGAGGTTCAGGCCGATCTGATCCGCCGTCGTCACCGGCGGTGCCGCGATCACGGCGAGGCGATCCACTCGCTCCGGGTGCATGATGGCCCACTCCAGCGTGTGCATGCCGCCCATCGAACCGCCGATCACGGCCGCGAAGCGGTCGATGCCGAGCTCGTCGGCGAACGCCGCGGTGGCCGCCACCTGATCGCGGATGGTGAGGTACGGGAAGCGCGCGCCCCACTCGTGCCCGTCGGGATCGAGGCTGGCCGGTCCTGTCGTCCCCTGACAGCCTCCGAGCACGTTGGGCGCGATGACGCAGTAGCGATCCGTGTCGAGCGCCTTGCCCGGGCCGACCAGCTCGGACCACCAGCCGTCGGTCGAATGGCCGGGGCCGGCCCGGCCGACCAGATGGCTGTCGCCGGTCAGCGCGTGGAAGACGAGGATCGCGTTGTCGCGCCGCTCGTTCAACTCGCCGAAGGCCTCGTAGGCGAAGCGCACGTGGGGAATCTCCGCGCCGGCCTCCGTCGTGAACCGGCCGATGCTCGCGAAACGGCGCTCGCCGACGGGGTCGCCGTCGCGCCAACCGCCGCTGATCGGCGGCCGGCCGATGATCGCCCGCAGCTGGGCGTCGGTGATGAAGTCGGTCGGGGCCGAGTCCTCGGGCGTCTGCCAGTCCATAGCTGACTATTCTGCCCGGCACGGGCGCCTCGCGCAGGTTTGTTACGGGTAGAGTGCTGCCGATGGCCAGCGATCCCACCCGCCGCGCGCCCGCGAGTCTGCTCGCGGTCGCCGCGATCTTCAGCGTGCAGTTCGGCAATGCGGTCGTCGGCTCGCTGTTCGACCGGGTCGGGCCGCTCGGCGCCGCCACCCTGCGCCTCGGCCTCGCCGCGCTGATCCTGCTCGTGCTGATCCGGCCCCGGACGCGCGGCTGGACCGGCCGCACCTGGCTCGGCGTCGTCATGCTCGGAGTCGGCATGGCGGCCATGAACGTGTGCATCTACCTCGCGATCGAGGAGATCCCGCTCGGGATCGCCGTCACGATCGAGCTGATGGGTCCGCTCGCCGTCGCAGCGGCGGGGATCCGGCGCCCGCTCGACGCCGGCTGGGTGCTCCTCGCCGTCGGCGGCATCCTGCTGCTCGGTCTGCAGCGCGGA
>NZ_JBHSRW010000022.1:0-21550 GCF_042659205.1 Leucobacter soli | reverse complement strand
AGCATGCGGCCCCGGTCGGCGTCGAGCAGCAGCCGCAGCGTGCGCTCGGTGCGCGAGGAGCGTGCGCGCGCGTAGTCGGCCCGGTCGCTTCTCGCGCGATCGGTCCACACGCTCAAGTTGACGGCGAGGCGGCCGAGACCCGCGTCGAAGACGACCGCGATCTCATCCTCTTCGAGCTGCACGGTGTTCTCGAACTGCCCGGCGCGGCCCCAGCCCTCGGCGACGAGGAGGAACGCCTCTGCCGGGTCTTCGGCGGCGCGGCCTGCATGCATCGCCGGCACCGCGAGATCCGCGATGCGCGGACCGAAGACCATGTCGCCGAAGTCGAGCACCCCGCTGATGCGCTCGGCGCCGGTGTCGACCAGGAGGTTGGAGTCGTGGAGGTCGTGGTGCACCACCGAGCGGGGCAGCGTCGGCAGCACGGGCGCGACGACGCTCGCGAACCGCTCGACCGCCGCGTCGAGCACGGCTCGGGTGGCAGGATCGGTCACCGAGACGATGGTCGAGGCGACGGTCTCGAGGGTGCGGGTCAGCTCCCAGGGGTGGCCGACGTCGACGGGCGGCGCCGGCCAGCTCGCGAGCCCGGCGGATACCTCGCCCGCAACGCGCCCCACCGACCGCATGAGCGCGGGCGTCGGCTTCGCGCTGTCGAGCATCACGCCGTCGAGCCACTCGCCGACGTGGAGGATGGCGGGCCCGGCGTCGAGCTCGACGCTCACGATCGGCGACCCGTCCGCCGACGGCACGGTGCGACCGGTGGGAACACCGCGGGCCGCGAGATGATCCATCGCTCCGATGCGCCATCGCGCCGCCTCGAGCTCTTCCGGCGTGCCGCAGCTCGCTCTGAAGACGAGGCTGCGGTCGTCCGCGAGGTCGACGCGGGCGACCGTGGAGAGCTCGCTGTGCATGGCCGTCAGCCGCACCGGGTCGACGCCGTAGTGCTCGCGCAGCAGGTGCGCCGATTCGTCGTGCGAGATGCTGAGCGTCTGCGGAGTCGCGGCATTCACCGGCATGCGGTCACCTCTTAGATTGATGATCAATAAACGTCGACTCTATGGATCATAGCCGCTGAGTCGGAGGAGTACTAGTCGTCGCCCGCAGCTGCCCCGGCGCCAACCAGCGAGAGCAGGAAGCGCTCGTTGAGGTCGATGTGCGAGAGGATCGCGCGCTGCGCCTCGGCGACGTCGCGTGCGATCAGCAGATCGCGGATCGTGCGATGCTCCGCGATGATCTGCTCGGTGCCGAGGCCCCGGAGCTCCTCGCCGCCGCGGATCATCATGAGCGCCATCTCCATCTCGGAGCTCACCTGCTCGTAGAAGGCGTCGAGGCGGGGGCTCGCGGCGAGGCCCACCACGGCGCCGTGGAAGGCCAGGTCGCAGTGCACGGTCGTGCGGGAGTCGCCGGCCAGGAGCGCCTCGCTCAGCCGCTCGTAGGCCGAATCGAGGGTGCTGCGCTCGCTCTCGCCCGCGAAGGGGGCGTTCCTCGCCCCCTGCAGCTCCAGCGTTCTGCGCACCTGATAGAGATCCGAGATGTCGGCGGGGTTCAAGGTGCGCACCACCGCGCCGCGGTGCCGCTCGTGGGTCACGAGGCGCTGCTCGGCGAGGATCAGGAGCGCCTCGCGGATCGTGCGCCGGGAGACGCGCATCGACTCCGAGAGCGCGATCTCTCGCAGCCGCGCGCCCTGCGGAAGCGCTCCGGCGAGCATCTCCTCGCGCAGGCGATCGGCGATCCTCTCGGCGGTGGACGCGGCCCGCTCCGCCCGGGCCGGCTCGTCGACGGTCATGTCGTGTCCTCTCCTTCCGTCGTTCGCGAATGTACCGCATTGGGTCGCCCGTGCTGCCTTCGGGTCGACCTCCACCGCGCTTGACTTGACGTTCCGAGCGTGGAATGCTCGTTCTGATTGGTCATCAATATAGTGGATGATCTCTTGCGGATCGCGTGCGACCCGCGACACGCCCGACACCGACCGATGGGAGCTGCGGTGAACACCACGCCGACGCAGTCCGGCATTCACATGGCCAACGGCTTCGACCCTGCGGAGGGCGTCGCGCTCGATCCCGCCGCCGAGCAGCTGCTCCGACGGCGCGACCGGGTGCTCGGGCCCTCGTACCGGCTGTTCTACCGCGAGCCGGTGGCGGTCGAGAGCGCGAAGGGGGTCTGGCTGCGCGGCATGGACGGTCGGGACTACCTCGACGCCTACAACAACGTGCCCGCGATCGGGCACAGCCATCCCGCGGTCACCGCGGCGGTGACCGCGCAGCTCGAGAGGCTCAACACTCACACCCGGTACCTCACCGAGCCGGTCGTCGACTACGCCGAGCGCCTGCTCACGAAGTTCCCCGCCCCGCTCGAGCGCGTCACCTTCGCCTGCACCGGCAGCGAGGCGATCGACCTGGCCATCCGCACGGCGCGCTACCAGACCGGGAACACGGGCCTCATCGTCACCGAGCACGCCTACCACGGCACCACGCTCGCCGCCGCCGAGATCTCGCCATCGCTCGGGCCGAACAACCCGATCGGCGCACACGTCGCGACGATCCCGTCGATCGACACCGCGCGCACACCGGCAGACCAGGTCGGGCCCCGGCTCCTCGAGTCGGTGCGCGCCGCGATCCAGCAGCTCGACGCGCGCGGCGTCGGGGTCGCCGCGATCATCCTCGACTCGATCTTCTCGAGCGACGGCGTGCAGGCCGAGCCGGCCGGCTTCCTCGCCCCCGTCGTCGACCTCGTGCACGAGGCCGGCGGCCTCTACATCGCCGACGAAGTGCAGCCCGGCTTCGGCCGAACGGGCCGGTGGTGGGGCTTCGAGCGCCACGGCATCTCTCCCGACCTCGTGGTGCTCGGGAAGCCCATGGGCAACGGCGTGCCGATCTCGGCGCTGGTCGGCACGGTCGAGGCGCAGCAGCGGTTCGGATCGGAGGTGCGCTACTTCAACACCTTCGGCGGCAACCCCATCAGCATCGCCGCGGCGAGCGCCGTGCTGAGCGTGATCGAATCCGACGGCCTGGTCGAGCACGCCGCCGTAGTAGGCGAGCGGATGCGCGCGGGCCTCGCATCGATCGCGGCGTCGTACGAGCGCGCGACCGACGTGCGCGGAGCCGGTCTGTTCCTCGCGTTGGATCTGGGCGAGCCCGATGCAGCGCTGACACCCGACCCCGAGCTCGCCGCACGGGTGGTCAACGCCATGCGCGAGGCCGGCATCCTGATCAGCGCGTCGGGCCCCGCCGCCGCGACCCTGAAGATCCGACCGCCGCTGCCGTTCTCGGAGGAGAACGCCGACTTCCTGCTCGAGA
The DNA here is from genome assembly GCF_042659205.1 of Leucobacter soli. Taxonomy (NCBI): domain Bacteria; kingdom Bacillati; phylum Actinomycetota; class Actinomycetes; order Micrococcales; family Microbacteriaceae; genus Leucobacter; species Leucobacter soli. The sequence continues at coordinate 18,257 of NZ_JBHSRW010000022.1, read as the reverse complement.
CCCTCGACGGCGTGCTCGCCCGAGAGACGCGGAGCCGAGCGGGAGCGCGCTGAGCGCGAAGTCCGAACCGTCGCCGCTCAGAGGGAGGTCGACCTCCGACCGTTGAGCATCAGCCAGGTCTGCAGGGCGAGGTAGAGCTCGGTCTGCTGCGCGACGTCCTGCATCCGGCGCCCGCTCAGCTTCTCGATCTTCGAGATCCGGTAGATCAGGGTCTGGCGGTGCACGTGCAGCGCGTCCGCCGCCTCCTGCCACGAGCGGTTCGCGTCGAAGTACGCCATCAGCGAGCGCATGAGCTGCGAGTCGTTCGTACGATCGTAGGCGAGCACCTCGCCCAGCACCTGATCGACGACGGCCTCGCCCTCGGTGATCGAGCGGGGCAGGAACGGCGAGGTGTCTTTGCCGTACACGTTGACCAGCGCGTTCTCGTCGTGCGTCGCCTCCTGCGCCCATCGCGCCTCTCGCACGGCCTCGTCGATGCGGCCCAGCTTGCCCACCGGCATGCTGGCGCCGACGCGCGTCTCGGGCCAGGCGCCCAGGGCATCGGAGACCGCCTCCACGCCGGCGCCCGGCACGAGGGCGAAGTTCTCGTCGCGCTCGAAGGCGACGAGCGCGGGGATCTTCGCCTGGGTGAACGCATCGTATGCGTCGTCGGTGGTCGGCCCGGCGCCGCGGGGCCAGATCAGCACCCGCCACGGCGGCTCACCGAGCTCGAACGACTCCATCTGGGCGAGCAGCGACTCGGGGTCTTCCGATCCATTGAGCAGCTGCCGCAGCAGCCGGGTTCCGCTCGTGCGCACCGACATCCGCTCGGCCGTGCGGCGCTCGACCTCGATGCCGGCGATGGTCGAGATGTGCTGCAGCAGCATCAGGTCGACCTCGGCGCGATCGCTGACCGGCTTCGCGACCATGACCGCGTGGGCGCTCTCGGCGATCGGCAGTAGGAAGGCCGTGTCGTCGCCGACGGAGATGCGCGAGAATGCGGGCAGCGCGGCCGAGGTGCTCGCGAGGTGATCGAGCACCGGTTGGGGCACGGCATCCGGCGAGGCGAGGAGCAGACGCCCCGTTCGCCGATCGAGCACCTGCAGCAGGTGCCCGCACTCGGCGCCCAATTGCTCGAGCAGGCCGTCGGAGGCCTGGGGCGAGGCGTATGAGCGACGCATCAGATCGTAGGCGCGCAGCACCTTGGTGATGAGCGCATGACCCTTCTGCGCGTTGCTGTCGGCCACGATGCGGATGACCGTGGTCCAGAGCACGGAGTGCTCGGTCACGAGGAAGGGGAACCCCATCTCATCGGCGGCCTGCAGGGCCTCGTCCGAGACTCTCGGCGACTCGGAGTGCTGGCCGAGCGCGATGCCGGCGAGATTCGCGCGGTTCAGCTCGGTGAGGAACCGCACCTGCTCCGCCGGGTCGTGGGGCAGCAGGTGGCCGGTGGTGAGCAGCAGGTCGCCGGTACCGAGCCACTCCCACGGGTTGGGCTGATCGGTCGAGTGCGCCCAGAGCACCATGCGATCACCGCCGCTGCGGCCCGCGAGAAAGCGCGTTCGGAGCCCCGAGATCTCGGTCAGCTCGTTCACGGTCAGGCCCATGCTTCAACGATATGCCGAAACCCGTACGACATTCGTACAAAGCGACCAGGGCGTTCTAGACAATGTGGTCGTGGATCCGGCCGCCCCGCGATCTCTACATTGGGAACTGCTCGTCGCGATCCGCCATCGGCCGCGACCCTCGAGGCCGCGAGATGTCGAGATCGCGACCCCTCTGGACACCGACCCCTTTGGACACCGACCCGTCAAGGAGCACCGAATGCCCAACGAAGCGCGCGAACTCGTCCTGGCGATCAGCTGCCCGGACAAGAAGGGTCTCGTCAACGCCGTGTCGGGCTATCTGCTGGCGCACGACTGCAACATCACCGCGAGCCAGCAGTACGAGGACCCGGTGAGCGGCAGCTTTTTCATGCGAACCCGCGCCAGCTACCCGGGCGCCACGTCGATCGAGGCGCTGAAGGCGGCGTTCCTCGCCACCGAAGAGACCTACGACATGACCTGGAGCATGACCGATGCGACCACGCGGCAGCGCGTCGCGATCCTCGTCTCGAAGGCGGGGCACTGCCTCAACGATCTGCTGTTCCGCTGGCGCACCGACCAGCTCAAGATCGACATCCCCTTCGTGGCCTCGAACCACCCGGATCTGGGGCCCGTCGTCGAGGCCGCGGGGATCCCCTTCCACCACATCCCGGTGACGGCCGAGACGAAGCCCGAGGCCGAGGCGAGGCTGCTCTCGCTCATCGACGAGCACGACGTCGACCTGACCGTGCTCGCCCGCTACATGCAGATCCTCAGCGACGACCTCAGCCGCGAGCTGCGGGGGCGCGCCATCAACATCCACCACTCGTTCCTGCCCGGCTTCAAGGGCGCCAAGCCCTACCACCAGGCCTACGACCGCGGCGTCAAGCTGATCGGCGCGACCGCGCACTACGTCACGAGCGACCTCGACGAGGGCCCGATCATCGAGCAGGAGGTGCTGCGCGTCACGCACACGCACAGCCCGGAAGACATGGTGCTGGTCGGGCAGGATGCGGAACGCCTGGCGCTTGCGCGCGCGGTCCAGTGGCACACCGAGCATCGGGTGCTGCTCAACGGCTCGCGCACCGTCGTCTTCAACTGATCTCGAAGCCGAGCGCTTCACACTCGCGGAACCCAGACGGAATACCCGTCGCAAGGAAGGAAACCAGATTATGGAACGGATGGTCGATCGGTCGGTCAGCGCGGCGGAGTTCACGGACGAGGCCGAGGCCGCACTGCCGGCTCACGCAGAGGTCGTCGTGGTCGGGGGCGGCATCATCGGCGCCAGCATCGCCTACCACCTGAACCTGCTCGGCAAGAAGGACGTGCTGCTGCTCGAAGCGAACGTGCTCGCGAGCGGCACCACCTGGCACGCGGCGGGTCTCGTGAACTCGGGGCGGGGATCGGTCGCGCTCACGGAGCTCTCGAAGTACGGCGCGCGCTTCTACGAGGAGCTCGACGAGAAGAGCGGGGTCGACGTCGACTTCGTGAAGTCGGGCTCGATCAGCATCGCCCGCACGCCCGGTCGGGTCGACGAGATCCTCTACACCCGAGACATCGCCGAGCATTGCGGCGTGCCCACCGAGTACCTCACCGAGGAGCGTCTGCGCGAGGTCTGGCCGATCGCGGATCAGGAGGGCATCCTCGGCGCGCTGCTCATGCTCGACGACGGCTACATGAACCCGGGCTGGGCGAGCGTCGCGGTGACCAAGCTCGCCCATGAGGCGGGCACGGCCGTGCGCGAGCACGCCCGGGTCGACGAGCTGCTCGTCGAGAACGGTCGCATCACCGGCGTGGTCACCGCGCGCGGCACGGTGACGGCCGACACCGTCGTGCTGGCGTGCGGGCTCTGGACCCGTGAGCTCGCGGCGAAGGTCGGCGTCTCCGTGCCGCTCTACCCCGCCGAGCACGTGCACGTGCGGTCGAACGAGGTCGAGGGGGCGGTGCGCTCGCTGCCCGTGCTCCGCGATCTCGACAACAGCTACTACCTCCGGCACGAGCACGGCCGGCTGCTCGTGGGCGCCTTCGAGCCCGACGGCCTGCCCCGCGGCGTCGACGAGATCACGAGCGAGGGCTTCGCCGAGTTCCCCGAGGACTGGGAGCACTTCTCGGCGATCCGCGCCGCCGCAGAAAGCACGGTGCCGGGGCTCAAGGGCGCCGGCTACGACCGCTTCCTCAACGCCCCCGAGAGCTTCACCCCCGACTCGAACTTCATCATCGGCGAGACCGCCGAGGTCGACGGCCTCTTCGTCGCGGCCGGGTTCAACTCGCAGGGCATCATCTTCGCGCCCGGCGTCGGCAAGAAACTCGCGGAGTGGATCGTCACCGGCAGCTCGGACTTCGCTTCCACGGCCCTCGACGTGCGGCGCTTCTCGCCGGACCAGAACAACCGGCACTACCTGCACGCCCGCAGCGTCGAGGCCCTCGGCCGCCTGTACGCGATGCACTGGCCGTTCAAGCAGGTGCACACGGCCCGCAACATCCGGCGCACGCCGCTCTACTCGCGCCTCGAAGAGCTGGGCGCGTGCTTCGGCGAGATCAACGGGCTCGAGCGCGCGTTCTGGTACGGGGATCCGGGCACGCGGCCCGAGTACGACCACAGCTACGGGCGCACGAGCTGGTTCGACAACGTCGCGGCCGAGCACCGCGCCACCCGCGAAGGGGTCACGCTGTTCGACCTGAGCGCCTTCGCGAAGTTCGAGGTCGCGGGCCCCGACGCGCTCGCCGTCTGCCAGCGCGTCGCCACCGCGAATGTCGACGGTCCGGTCGACAAGGCCGTGTACACGCTGTTCCTCAACGAGAACGGCACGATCGAGATCGACGGCACGATCACGCGTCTCGCCGAGGACCGATTCCTCGTCGTCACGCCATCGTTCACGCAGCGCCAGACCGAGATGATGCTGCGGAAGGAGGCGAAGGGGCGCGCGGCCGCGGTGTTCGACGCGACATCGGCGTACGCCACCATCGCTGTCACTGGCCCTCGCAGCCGCGAGCTGATGGAGCGCGTCGCTCCGCACGAGGACTGGTCGAACGAGGCGCAGCCGTATACCCACGGCCGCCGCATCGAGATCGCCGACGGCTACGCCTACTGCTTGCGCGTGAGCTTCGTCGGCGAGCTCGGCTACGAGGTCTACCCGAGCGCCGACCTCGCGGTCAACGTGTTCGATGCGCTGCTCGAGGCGGGAGAGGAGCTCGGAGTGAGGCTCGCCGGCTACCACGCGCTCGACACGCTGCGCTCCGAGAAGGGCTACCGCCACCACGGGCACGACATCGGGCCCGACGTCGACCCGTACTCGGCCGGCCTCGGCTTCACCCTGGCGAAGGACAAGCCGGGCGGCTTCATCGGCCTCGAGGCCGTGCTGAAGCTCGACCCGAAGGCCCCGCGCCTGCGCACCGTCTACGTGAAGCTCGACGACCCCGAGCCGCTGTTCGTGCACGACGAGACGCTGTACTGCAACGGCGAGCAGGTCGGCCGCCTCTCGAGCGGAGCCTACGGGCATTCGCTCGGCGCGGCCGTCGGCCTCGCGCTGGTCGACCCCGGCGTCGACTTCGACGGAGCCTTCGAAGTGCGCTGCAAGGGCGTGCGCTACCCGGCCACCGTGTCGCGGCGCCCGTTCCACGACCCGACGGGCGAGCGCCTCAAGGTCTGAGGCGCTGGCGGTCCGGGCGGCGAGGGATCGCGCCGCCCGTGCTCGCCTGCAGGATCGCACCGATCAGCAGAATCGCACCCCGTTACCCGGTTCTGCAGGTGCGAAATCGCAGATCGGTGCGATCCTGCAGGCGGGCGGACCCGAATCGTGCCCGTCCAGATGAGCCGGCGGCCTCGCTGCTAAGATCGTGACTGTCGTGACTGGCGTACAGATGGGAAACCATCGGGGAGCGACGCACTCAGTAGGCCGCTCGCCTGGGCCGCAGATCCTGGAAACACATCAACAAGGGAGACGCTACGTGTCGAACCAGTCCGCATTCTTCAACGAGCCCCTCGAGGTCGTCGACCCCGAGATCGCAGAAGTCCTGAAGAACGAGCTCGGCCGCCAGCGCGGCACGCTCGAGATGATCGCGAGCGAGAACTTCGTTCCGCGCGCCGTGCTCGAGTCGCAGGGCTCAGTGCTCACCAACAAGTACGCCGAGGGGTACCCCGGGCGCCGCTACTACGGCGGCTGCGAGTTCGTCGACATCGCCGAGGAACTGGCGCGCGAGCGGGCCAAGAGCCTCTTCGGCGCCGCCTACGCGAACGTGCAGCCCCACTCGGGCGCGAGCGCCAACGCCGCTGTGCTCAGCGCGATCGCCGAGCCGGGCGACACGATCCTGGGCCTCGAGCTCGCGCACGGCGGGCACCTGACCCACGGCATGAAGCTGAACTTCTCGGGCAAGCTCTACAACGTCGTGCACTACGGCGTCGACCCCGAGACGTTCCTCGTCGACATGGAGGTCGTCCGCCAGAAGGCGCTCGAGCATCGGCCCAAGGTGATCATCGCCGGTTGGTCGGCCTACCCGCGCACGCTCGACTTCGCGGCGTTCCGCGAGGTCGCCGACGAGGTCGGCGCGACCCTGTGGGTCGACATGGCGCACTTCGCCGGTCTGGTCGCCGCCGGCCTGCACCCGAACCCCGTGCCGCACGCCCACGTGACCTCGTCGACGGTCCACAAGACCATCGGCGGCCCCCGCTCGGGCTTCATCCTGACGAACGACCTCGAGATCTACAAGCGGCTCAACTCGAACGTGTTCCCCGGCCAGCAGGGCGGGCCGCTGATGCACGTGATCGCGGCGAAGGCGACCGCGTTCAAGCTCGCGGCCACCGAGGAGTTCGCTGAGCGCCAGACCCGTACCCTCTCGGGCGCGAAGCTCCTCGCCGAGGCGTTGACGAGCGACGCATCGAAGGCGGCCGGCGTCGACGTGCTGACCGGCGGCACCGACGTGCACCTGGTGCTCGCCGACCTGCGGAACAGCGAGCTCGACGGCCAGCAGGCGGAGGACGCCCTCCACGCGGTCGGCATCACGGTGAACCGCAACGCGGTGCCGTTCGACCCGCGCCCGCCGATGGTCACCTCGGGGCTGCGGATCGGTACCCCGGCGCTCGCGACCCGCGGCTTCGGCGACACCGAGTTCGTGCAGGTCGCCGAGATCATCGCCGCCACCCTGCAGCAGAGCGGCGACGTCGCCGCTCTGCGTGCGCAGGTGCAGGATCTCGCCGAGGCGTTCCCGCTCTACCCCGGCCTCGAGAACTGGTAACCGGCCGCATTCTGTGCACGCGGCACGCGTCGCCCGGCCCATCATGGATGAGGCCCGGCGGCGCGTGCCGCGTGGGCGGATGACCACCCGTCATCCTGCGCGAGCGAAGCGAGTCGCAGGATCCAGGCGGACCGGGCAGCACATGGATCCTGCGACTCCCGGCTTCGCCCTCCGCGCCGGATGACGGGGGAGGAGCACACACAGATGACGAAGGGAATGCGGACATGACCGCGCAGAAACTCGATGGCACGGCCGCTGCGGCGGCGATCAAGGCCGAGCTGACGGAACGCGTCGCGATCCTGCGCGACCGCGATATCGTGCCCGGGCTCGCCACGGTGCTCGTGGGGGAGGACCCGGGATCGCAGTGGTACGTCGCCGGCAAGCACCGCGACTGCGCGGAGGTCGGGATCGCCTCGATCAAGCGAGAGCTGCCCGAGACGGTGACGCAGGAGGAGCTCGAAGCAGTGCTCGACGAGCTCAACGCGAACCCGGAGTGCACCGGCTACATCGTGCAGCTGCCGCTGCCGAAGCACATCGACACGGATCGGATCCTCGAGCGGATCGACCCGGACAAGGACGCCGACGGGCTGCACCCGACGAACCTCGGACGGCTGGTGCTGAACGCGAACACGCCGATCGCGAGCCCCCTGCCGTGCACGCCGCGCGGCGTCATCGAGCTGGTCGAACGCAACGGCCTCTCTTGGGCGGGGAAGAACGTCGTGGTCGTGGGCCGCGGCGTCACCGTCGGCCGACCGATCGGCCCGCTGCTGACGCGCCGCGAGTACAACGCCACAGTCACGCTGACCCATACGGGCACGGCGGATCTCGGCGCCGAGCTGCGCCGCGCCGACGTGATCGTCGCCGCCGCGGGCGTCGAGGGGATCGTGCGGGCCGAGGACGTGAAGCCCGGGGCGATCGTGCTCGACGTGGGGGTCTCGCGCGAGGTCGACCCCGAGACGGGCAAGAGCCGGGTCGTGGGAGACGTGGATCCCGCGGTCGCCGAGGTCGCGGGGTGGGTTTCGCCGAACCCCGGCGGCGTTGGACCGATGACGCGCGCACTGCTGCTGAAGAACGTCGTGGAGATGGCCGAGCGTCAGGCGGCGCCTTCGCCGGCGTAGCCGCGCGGGAGCAGGCCCATGCGGGCGGCCTGCAGGATCGCGTCGTTCCGTCCTTTCGCATGGAGCTTGCGGTAGACCGACGCCAGGTGCTTCTTGACGGTGCCCTGGGTCACGAACAGGGCTGAGGCGGCCTCGTTCGCGGAGCGATGCACGGCGATCGCCTCCAGCGTGCGCTGCTCCATCTCGGTCAGCTGCCCGTAGCGTTCGCAACGGGCCTCCTCCGGAACGGCGTCGATCAGCTCCACCAGGTCGGCGACGCCCGCATCCCGTGCGGCGACGGCGGCCTCCCGGAGAAGCGCGAAGGGTACACCCCACAGTGCGGAGGGCAGGTAGTAGCGCTCCATCAGGTCCGCAGCGTTCTGCAACGCAAGCGCCGACTCCTGAGGCTTGTCGCAGGCCCAGGCGGCGGTCGCGCTGATCAGGCAGCGTTCGAGCCGCTGGCGCTTGGTCGCTCCGGAGTCTCCGATCGCCTGCGCGATCAGCAGCGCTTGGACATCGTCGCCGGCGAAGAGCGCGAGCCTGGCGCGCTCCACACGCACGAGGGCGAGACTCTGATCGAGCCCGTCGAGGATCTTCGAGGCCGAGACGAAATCGCCGAGCACGGTGTAGAGCAGTGCGAGGTAGCTGTCCAGGTAGCCCTGCCAGGCGTCGTTCCGCCTGCGGCTCTCGTCGAGCGACACGAGGTTCGCCTGCAGCTGTGAGATCGCCCAGCTGACGCCGCGCCGTCGCCGCTCGGCCTCGGCCTGGGCGATGAGCAGCAGCGACCATTGCTCGATGCGGTCCTTCGTCGGCGCCAGCGTCGTCAGCGCCTGTTCCAGGAGGGCCTCGTCCGCCAGCTCGTACGAGAGATGGGCACGTCCGACCTCGCCGGCGACCCAGGAGAGCCCCGGAGCGGCGGTGCCGGTCTCGCGGGCGAACGTGTCGGCCTCGGTGAGCAGCTCGGCGCAGCGGCGGATATCCCCGTCGAGCACCTCGGTGTAGGCCTGCTCGTACAGAGCGGCGAGCAGCCAGCGCTGCCCCGATTCGACGTCGGTCACCGTGCGCGTCGAAGCGTGGGGGAAACCGTGCCACGGGGCGACGATCATCCGCTCGGCATGCATCCGGAGCTGCGCCCAGTTGCGACGGGCCTGTGCGAAGTCGCCGACCATGAGCGCCGTCGAGGCGATCTCGCGATAGTAGGTGGGGAGCGATCCGTGCAGCAGCGTTGCGTTCGGCCCGTCGGAGGGGCGCTGCCCCGTGACCTCGATCGGGTCCTCCTCGCTCTCGGCCGCCTTCAGCCGGGCCTCGAGCTCGCGGGCATGGGCGCCGGCCTCCTCCATCTTGCCGAGCAGGCGCTCCAGCACCATGGCCTGCGCGAGCCGGGGGAGTTCCAGTTCCTCCGACCGGGCCGACCCCTCCGAGTAGGCGCGTTCGACCCCCCGCTGCCAGACGGCGATGAGGAGGTTCAGCGTCGCCGGAGGTACGGTCGGGTCGGGCATGGCGAGGAGCAGCCGGGCGGCCGCGAAGGTCGGATAGGTCTCGAGGGTCGCATCGGTCAGGGACCGGAGGATGCGGGAGGTCTCGTCGACCTCGTCGATGATGGTCGTGAAATGAAGCGCGAGGACGACCTCGGCCTCGCTGTAGGCCTCGGCCGCGCAATACAGACGGAACGCGGTGAAGGGGGCGGTGCCGACGATGCGTTCTGCACGGCCGATGTACAGTTCCGAGCGCTGCTCGGAGGAGAACGAGCGCCGCGCCCGGGCTGCGAGGTAGGGCAGCACGGCCGGGTGGCAGCGGAACTCGGTGGTGTCCGGCCCGGCGATGGCGGTGAGCACCCCGTACTCGATGAGCGTGTGCATGCCGGCGCGCATGCGGGCCATGTCGGTCTCGCAGAACTCCGCCGCCTGGTCGAGGGTGATCGCATCGAGTTGGGAGGCGGCGAGCAGCATGTGACGCGCCGGGCTGCCGACGAGTTCGAGGTGGTCGAGCGCGAACCGATTGAGCCCGGTGAAGGGATCGACCGGTACGTCGTCGAGCGGAGCCTCGAGCACCGCCCGGATGGCCAGAGGCCAGCCGGCGGACTGCTCGATGGCCGCACGGAGCCGATCGCTCTCGGCGAGACCGTGCTTCGCGGCCAGGGCGAGCGCCTCCTCAGGCGGTACGGCGAGATCGCGCGGACCGATGACCGTGGTCGGCGTGCGGCCCGTGACGATCGGGCGGTCGAGCAGGGTGACGCGGCGGCCGATCACGACGAGCGAGAGGTGCGGGCTGAAGTCCAGGAGTTCGGCGAGCGCGATGTCGAACTCCGCATTCGTGACGGCGTGGTAGTCGTCGATCACCAGGGTGAAGGGCGCCGTGAGGCCGGACACGAGTGCTCGGAGCGCGAGGAGGCCCGTCCCCGTCCGCGGGAGGGCATCTCTCGTCGCCGTCGCGAGCGCGTCGACAGCGTGTCCCAGAAGCGGTCGGCGGGCTCTGCGGAGCAGACCACCCAAGCCGTCTCTGCACCGCCTCGATGCTCCATCCACTCGGCGGCGGTGCGAGTCTTGCCATAGCCCGTCGGCGCGCGGAACACCGTGAGCCGATGTGCGCCGTCAACGGCGGAGGAGAGCCTCGCGAGCAGGTGGCCGCGGTCTGGCGAGATCGTGGGCGTCACGCGGCGTCTGCACCTCCAAGACTCCGAAGGCGTGGGGGGGGGGAAGAAGTGGGGGAAGATCGCCTTCTCGAGCGTCCTCACCTTGATTCTATGGCCTAATCTGAGGAACGTTACGGTTCGTGATGCTCTGCAGTGGAGCGAACCTTACACGATTGCGCGATCCACAGCGGCTCAGGGGGGCTTGAGCCGGGTCGCGTGGTCGAGCGGTCATCATAGCCGGGGGGCTACCGCGTCCATCTACGGACGCGACGGTTGGCGTGATGGCCGGGGGAACTTTAGGGAGATTTTTCTGTGCCGTCAGTGCTTCGTTTTGCCGTCGCTGCTGCGCTCAGCACGAGCGTAGTCTTCGGCCTCGCCGTGCCGGTGGGCGCCTTCGGCGTCGCATCGGCGGTGGCCGTCGAGCCGGTGGTCGCCGACGCGACTGCCGCGTCGAGTGAAACCCTCGCCGCGCAGCCGGCCGCCGATCAGGTGACGCCCGAGGCGGATCCGGGTGCCGGCGCGGAGGCGGAACCAGGAACCGCCCCGGAGCGCGCGGAGACCGAGGGGTCACCGGAGGGTGGCGAAGCCGACGTCGAACCGGAGGCGGACGGCGAGGTCGACGCCGCTTCTGGAGACTCGAACGCGGATGCCCCCGCGGCGCCGGAGAACTCGGGCCGTTCAGGAGCCGCATCGACGCAGTCGAACGGAGCCGTCGCGGGCACGAGCGCGGTCGGGATCAGCCCGCGCCTCGCGGCCGCCGGCATCGGCGACGGATGCTCCTACGCGGACCCGAACACGGGCGCCTATGCGAGCACGCTGTGCTGGCTCAACTTCAGCGGCGTGACGACCGAGTGGGTACTCGTCTCGACGAGCGCCCCGGTGACGATCACGAGCACGGAGTACAACAACTGCACCTATCAGATCAGCAGTGGCAGTTCGGGAACCTATCAGTATCGACGCACCACGATGGTCTACGCGAGCGCGCTGGGCGCGGCCTACGGGACGCAGACCTTCACCGGCTGCGGGCGCGCACGCGGCGGTACCACGGCGGTGAACGGCACGAACGCCGGGAACAACAGCCTGGAGGCTGTGCGTCAGGCCCGTGACGCGGCCCTCTATCGCTCCACCACCGGCAACAACGACACCGGCCCGGTCTACGGCAGCGTCACGAACTACCCGGTCGAGTTCGACCTCTCGACCACCTACGTCTTCCGCGCGAACCTCAACCTGAGCTCGCCCGCGAACAACCGCGGCAAGGCGGTGGCCTCCCGCCCGTTCCCGACGTGGTCGGGCTCGTTCCTCGGCAACAACGGCTTCTACACCGGAGTCGCCGGCGAGCCGGCGCTCTACCAGATCGCCGACGGCGGCACCTCCGCCAACGACAAGACGAGCGTCGTCTCGTTGAGCGACGTCCGCGTGCAGCACAAGACCACGAACGCCAAGCAGACGGGCTTCTCGCTCGTCGTGGCAGACGCGGAGTCGACCGACAACAACGAGCAGATCACCTGGACGCACTCGGGTGGCGCCGGATTCCTCTGGCTGCCGAACAGCCCCGGCACCTGGAGCAACACCGGCACCAACACGGCGGCGAACACCGCGCGCAAGGCCGCGGGCGTGGGCAACGCCTGCGCCGCCACCAACGTCGACCAGTTCCCGCAGAACAGCAACACCACCGCCACAGCCACCAGCCGCACCTGCTCGGCGGGCACCAGCCAGCCCTCGCCGAAGACCGGCACCGCGATGCTGCAGATCTCTCCAGCGAACGCGTCGAACACCTTCACCGTCACCCAGACCATGGTCGGCGGCGGCCTGCAGGCGGTCGCCTTTGGCGTGGTCCTCGCCGGCGCGAAGGTCAACGTCGAGGTCGAAGGCCGCGTGCTCGACGCGAGCGGCAACCCGACCACGCCCAACTTCACCGCGGAACTCACCGCCAGCGGTTACGGCAGCTTCACCGCCGAGACCGGTACCGGTGTCGCGACGACGGGAACGAGCGGCAGCCAGTTCTTCCCGCTCAGCACCCAGGGCACCTCGAGCCTCGCCTTCTCATCGGCCACTCCCAGCCATGCCACCGGGAGCTCATACACGAAGTCCTGGTTCTGCGAGAAGAGCACGGGATCGAACCCCGTCCGGGAGCAGTGGAGCGGCAACGGAGGCGCGACGCCCCCGGGCGCGCCCTGGACCCAGCTCTCCGGCGGCCAGTTCATCGAATGCACCGTCACGTACACACCGCCCTTCCTCACGCTGGTGAAGGTCGTGAACCAGGCCGGCACCGCCGCGGCGAACGCCCCCGCCGACTTCACGCTCACCGCGACGGGGCGGAACGCGCCCGTCTCGCGCGTGCAGGGTGCGGGCGGATCCACATCGATCATCACGCAGCCGGTCGCGATCGGCACCTACGACTTCTCCGAGACGCAGCCGGGGCTCGGCTCCCCGAACTGGCAGTACGGCTACACCTGGTCCGACCTGGTGTGCACGGGCGGCGGAACGGCGAACGTGACGAAGGACGCGACCTCCGGGCAGGTGACCGCCGCGTCGCTCGCGGTCGGCACGTCCCAGAACGTGATCTGCACCTACACGAACACGGCGAACCAGCCGAAGCTCACGCTGAAGAAGGAGGCCTACAACGCCTCCGGCGCCCTGCTGGGTCGCGACACGCCGGTCAACGCCGGCGACACGATCACCTACCGGCTCACGCTCGACAACTCGACCGGCAGCGCGGCGCAGACGGCGGGCCACGTCGACTACCTGCGCGACGTGCTCGACGACGCCGCGTACGTGAGCGGCAGCATCAGGTACGGCAGCTCCGCGAGCACGCCGCCCGCGAGCACCACCCCGATCACCCCGACCGGCATCACCGCGACCCCGCAGGACCTGACCGGGACGAATCCCCGCCTCGCCATCACCGGCACGGTGCCCGCGTTCGGCGTGCGCACGATCTCGTTCCAGGTGACTGTGAAGGCGAACACCGCCGACGCGGCCGAACGGCAGACCGGCACCTCGGCCACGACGGGCTACCTGCTGCGCAACCACCTCGTGGAGAGCGGGGATCCCGTGCCCACGACCTGCCAGGCGCCGCCCTCCGGCGAAGACCCGACCTGCACCCAGCACCCGGTTCGCGCCTGGACCATCAGCAAGGACTCGCAGCCCGAGGACGGCGCGATGATCCACTCCGGCGGCAACATCTACTACCGGGTGAAGATCACCAACTACAGCGGCGAGGACCTGACCGGCGTGCAGGTCGTCGACGACATGACGCAGACCCTGGCCGCCGCGTACTTCGACCGCTACGCGCCGCCCGCCGTCGGACTTCCCAACGGCATCAGTTTCTACGACACCTCCGGAGTTCGGATCACGGGCGCCGCCGCACAGGCGTACGAGAAGAACTGGTCGCTCGGCGCTCAGCCCGGCACTGACGCGCCGCCCGCGATCGGCTTCGCCGCCGACGGCACCGGCGGATGCAGCGTCTCGGCAAAGTACCAGGGTGCCACCCCTCCGCTGGCCGCCCGCGGTTGCTGGACGCTCACGAGCCCGACCTTCACCGTGCCCGCCCAGATCGGCGGCACGACGGTCGGCTACGCGATCCTCGGCTACGCGGTCAAGGGCGGTTCCCCCGCGCGAGTGGTCGGCGGAACGGGCACCGCGGATCAGATCGACACGGTTGTGCCGGTCGACCCCGCCGCGACCTGGGTGAACACCGTGCAGGCGGGCACCGCTAACGCCGGTGGCCAGTCGATCTACCCGAACCGCTGCAGCGCGAGCGGGCCGGGTGTGCCACCGGGCGACGTCTCCGGCTACTACGACTGCAAGACTTGGCACTCCCTGGGTGAGAGCTACTTCCATATCTGGAAGAAGTTCGGTCCCGTGCCGACCGAGACCGACAACAATCTGACAGGCGCCGCCTTCCTGCTCGCCGACACCGAGGCCGATGCCCGGGCGGGCAATGCCTCGCGCTGGTTGTGCCGCACCGAGTACGCGGTGCCCAATCCGAACGACCCGAACTCCGTGCCTGCTGCGACGGTCGGCTCTTCGGCCGGTCAGGGCACCCTCGACTTCGGCGCGGATTCCGCGACCTTCGCCTCCATCGAACTCGCGAACAAGACGCGGGCGCTGTACAACTTCGACAACGGACTGCTGCAGCCCGGTGACGCGGGATACAAGCCGCAGCTCCCGCAGTGCGGTCTCTTCTTCGAGCTCGAGGGGCCGGGGCTCGACCAGGGCCAGCAGCCGGGCACCTGGCGGGCGAAGGACGTGCGCGGTGGCGACACCGTCGCCGGCGGATCCGATCCTCTGCCGAACTGGCGCACGGACAGCGCGTTCAACAATGGAGCCGATGCCTCGGCCGGGCGGCACGGGACCTACTGGGTCGCCGAGACCCGGTCGCCTACCGACTTCCAGCTGCTCGCCCAGCCGTTCGAACTCTGGGTCGCACCGAACTCGCCGACTCCGGCGGGCCTCAGCCCGGGCCAGACCGCGTGGTACGACTACCAGGGGCGGCTCTCGCTCCCGACCGTCGGGCTGGGAGAGAATTCCACCGGCGTGCCGGGCATGGGAGGAACCGATGCCTTGAACGAGATCCGCCAGGTGTGCGTGGATCCCTACCAGCTGCCGGCCCACAACCAGCCCAACTGCGTCATGCCGACGGGTTGGACGATGCCCGTCTTCGACGTGAAGCTCGCGCCTCTGCCGTTGACAGGCGGACAGTGGCTCGGAGCCCTGACCACCGGCGGCGCAACTGTGCTCATCGCAGCCCTCGGCGGCATGTGGTGGTGGCGCAGCCGCCAGCACGCAGCAGCGACCGATCCGTCGGCACCGGGCGGTGACACGCCCTGACTCGGACGAGACACGACCCGAGCCCCTCCGCGCACGGCGGAGCATCATCCAGAACCAAGACAACCTGCATACGCATCTTTTCCGAGAAGGGGAGAACATGAAGAACATCAAGAAGCGAGGCCTCATCGCAAGCGCGGGCGCGCTGGTCACCGCCGCCGCCCTCGCGCTGAGCGGCGCGGTCGCCGCACAGGCGGCTCCGGTGATCCCACCGGCCTGGACCACGGCCAACCTGCACATCCACAAGCTCCCGACCCCCGTCGGTGGCCCGGGCTCCGCCGCGAACGGCATCCAGGCCGGTCAGCCGGGCGGCCCGACGGTCGACACGACCGGCGGCATCGACGGCGTGCAGTTCACCATCGAGAGAGTCGACGCGATCAACCTCTCGACCAACGCAGGCTGGCAGGCTGCTGGCGACGCCGTGCTCGACCTCGCCAACCCCTCGGCGCCCGTGGTCCGTACCAGCGCGATCGACACTACGCCGCTGGCCGTGTCGGCGGCCACCGGCAGCCCGTTCACCACTACGGGCGGCGGCCTCATCAACGCGACGCTGCCGATCGGCCTGTACCTCGTGCGCGAGACCGTTCCGGCTCCCGGCTCGGCCCCCGCCGTGCCGTTCCTCGTGACGCTGCCGATGACCAACCCCTCGAACACGAGCGACTGGATGCGGGACGTCTACGTCTACCCGAAGAACTCGCAGACCGCGATCACGAAGTCCGTGAGCGACATTCCGAAGTACCAGGCCGGCAGCCCGAACGCACTGGTCACCTGGACCATCGACGCCGAGGTGCCCCGCACGCCGGGTTCCACCTCCGGCAGCTGGGTACGGCCGAGCAGCTACGTCATCAGCGATGACATCGACGACTACCTCGCCCCGCAGACCGTAACCGTGACGGCAGTCGACAACGCCGGCAACGCAATTGTGGGTGCGAACCAGCTCGTCTCCGGCGACTACACGATTGCTCCCGCGGTGCTGCCCGCCGCGGCCGGCACCGATGTCACTGTCACCTTCGCGAGCGGCGGCCTGGACAAGCTGCAGGCGCTCGCCGCGACCGCCGGTAATAAGATCCGCGTCACGATCGGTACGCTGGTCGTCGCCGAGGCCGAAGGCCGCATCGAGAACGACGCCTCGGTCGCCGTCAACGGCGGCACCGCGGTCACCACCACGACCCCGGCCGTCACCGAGTGGCGCAACGTCTCGTTCAGCAAGGTCGACCAGGCCGGCACCGGTCTCGCGTCCGCCGAGTTCCAGGTGTTCGGCACCAAGGCCGACGCCGAGGGCACGACGAGTCCCCTGCTCACCAGCACCGCCGCCAGCGCCGCCGCGCCCGACCTCGGCGAGGTCGACCTCGGCAGCCTGATCCGCTCGGATCACCTGAACGGCGCCGTGATCACGAACCTCGCGCAGTACCGCGTGTACTGGCTCGTCGAGACCAAGGCCCCGACCGGATATGAGCTGCTCGCTCAGCCGGTGCCCTTCGTCGTGCTCGACGGCGGTGCCTTCCACGCGACCGTGAACGCCTCGGGCGAGGTCACCGCCGTGGGTGTCGCGCTCGGTGAGATCGAGAACGTCCAGAAGAACGCCGGATTCGTCCTGCCGCTGACCGGTGGCATGGGCACCGCGATCCTCACCATCGGCGGCATCGCGATCCTCGCGATCGTGCTCCTCGTGGCGCGTCGTCGCCGCGACGTCGAGGCGACCGCGGCCGAGTAGTCGATCCGGTGGCCGGGCGTCCGACGCCCGGCCACCGCGATCCCGTGGTGGGCTCGGCGACCCGCTCCGCAGCGCCGCAGCACCGGAGGCCTCTGCAGAGCACGCTCCCTCCTCCGGTACTCCCCAAGTACCAGCTCGACGCACGGGGCGGGTCGCCGGGCTCACCACGAACACCGGCATATCGAAAGCGAAAGGAGGTGCCGAGCATGACCGGACTCACGAAGGAGCGACCGCGTTCCGCGGAACGCCCCGAGCATGACGACGATCCGCACGGCACCTCCGCAGCATCGACCGCGTCGGAGGTCGCCGCGGCGACCGGCCGTGCGTCGCATCTCGGCCGCGCCATGCCGATCGCGTTGCAGTTCGGCGCCATGCTCGGCATCGGGGCGCTGCTCTACCCCGCCGCCGCCGACTGGTTCGCCACGCTGCAGCACGACGCACGGATCTCCGGTTACGTGGAGCAGGTCGCCGCGCTGCCGGACGAGCTGCGCATCGCCGAGCTCGACGCGGCGCACGACTACAACGCGCACCTGCCGGAGGGCGTGCTCCGCGACCCGTACGGCGGTGAGGCCGAAGCGCCCGCCGAAGCCGCCGACGATGCGTATCTCGCCTACCAGGACGTTCTGCGCGTGGACGACGACGGAGTGATCGGTCGGCTCTCCTACGCGGATCTCGGCATCAGTCTGCCCGTGTACCACGGGACGAGCGAGCGCGTGCTCACGAACGGCGTCGGCCACCTCTACGGATCCTCGCTGCCGGTCGGCGGCCCGTCGACCCACAGCGTGCTCACGTCGCACGCCGGGCTGGTCCACGCCGCGCTCTTCACCCGGCTCCCGCAGGCGGAGTACGGCGATGTCTTCCAGATCGACGTGCTCGGCGAGACCCATTACTACCAGGTCGACGACATCCGCACCGTGCTGCCCGAGGAGACCGGGAGCCTGCGCATCGTCGACGGCGAGGACTTCGTCACCCTGATCACCTGCACGCCGACCGGCATCAACAGCCACCGTCTCCTGGTCCGGGGCGCACGGATCGACGCACCGGAGTCGGCCTCGCGCACCTCGATCCCCGGCGACGGCCGCGGCGCGGGCTTCCCCTGGTGGGCCGTCCTCTTCGTCGCGGGCTCAGCCGTCACCGCATCCCTGCTGTTCGCGCCGTCGCGCCGCAGCCGGAGCGACCGCGCGATGCCGGCC